>NZ_JAGPXJ010000130.1:0-14780 GCF_018070605.1 Streptomyces sp. B15 | reverse complement strand
CGGGACCACCATTCGACCCCTCCTTACGCGGAGCGCATTCGTGCCGACTTCTTCCGCCGGTTCTTCCGGCTCCTGCGGCCTGCCCGTCGGGCGTGGCCTGCTCTTCCTCGCCGCCGCCGGTGCCACCTGGGGCACCACGGGCGCGGCCGTCGACCTCGTCTTCTCCTCCAGCGACCTGGGCCCGCTCGCGGTGTCCTTCTGGCGCTATGTCAGCGGGCTGACGCTGCTGCTCACAGGGCGCGTCCTGCTGCTGTGGCTGCGTCCGCGCGGGGCGACCGCGGTGCCGCGGCTGCGCCCTGCCCTCCCCCGGTCCAGATTCGTGCTGCGCTTGTCGACCGGGCTGTGTCTGGCCGTCTTCCAGACCGCCTACTTCGCCGCCGTACCGGCGACCGGAGTGGCGGTCGCCACGATCGTGACGCTGGGCGCGGCCCCGGTGTTCGTGGCACTGGGCGCCTGGACGGCGCTGGGCGAACGGCTGGGCCGGGGCGGTACGGCCGCCGTGGGCGCGGCGCTGACCGGGCTCGCCGTCCTGGTGCTGGGCGACGGCAGCGGCGGGGTACGGCCCGGCGGTGTCGCCCTCGCCCTGCTGTCCGCGGCCGCCTTCGCCGTCTCCATGGTGCTCGCCCGATGGGTGGG
Source organism: Streptomyces sp. B15 (assembly GCF_018070605.1). Lineage (NCBI taxonomy): Bacteria > Bacillati > Actinomycetota > Actinomycetes > Kitasatosporales > Streptomycetaceae > Streptomyces > Streptomyces sp. B15. Next base: position 14,144 of record NZ_JAGPXJ010000130.1, on the reverse strand, counting down.
CAGCTCGGGTCCGCGGGAGAGCTCCTTCACCCTCACCGCATGGTCGTTCGGGGTGGGCGCCGTTGTGCTGCTCCCGTTCGCACTGGCCGAGGGGGCTCTCCCGCACTCCGGTGAACTGGTACGGGTGGTGGTGCTGTTGCTGTACGTGGCGGCGGTGCCCACGGCTCTGGCGTACCCGCTGTACTTCGCGGGTGCCGCCGTCGTGCGGGCCGCCACCGCTTCGGTGGTGATGCTGATCGAGCCGGTCAGCGCCGCGGTGCTCGCCGTCGGGCTGCTCGGGGAGCGGCTGACCCTGCCGATGCTGGCGGGCACGCTGGTACTGCTGACAGCCGTGGCGTTCCTGACCCGAGCCGAGACGGCGCGGACCGCCTAGGCACCGGCGGACGGACCGCCTAGGCTCCGGCGGGTGGACGAGTTGGCGAAGATCCTCGAGGCCGCCGCCCGGGGCGAGTTCCCGCCTCCCGACGGTGGCACGACCGTGCTGCCGCAGCCCGCACCCCGCGATGCGGGCGTGCTCGCACTGACCGGGCACTCGTTCGTCTTCGCCGACCTGCCACCGGAGTGGATACGGCACCACCTGCCGCCGGACGACCTCGGCGCTCCGCTCGGACCGCCGTTCCTCACGGCGCTGTGCGCCCGTACCGGCCGGAGGGCGGACAGCATCGACGTGCTGCTCGCCCTTCCGCCGGAGGCCGGTACCGCCGTCCACGACCCGGCGTTCGTCAGCGGGTTGGTGGAGACCCGCGACCAGTCGCACCCGCGAGTGGTCAGAGCGCTCGCCCACCGCGCGGACGTCCGGGTCTGGACGGCCTCCGGCGGCGGCACGGTGCTGACCGGACGCGGGGTGGCGGACCGCTGGGAGGTGGCCGTCGATGTCGACCACACGGCCCGCGGCCTGGGGCTGGGCCGCGCGCTGGCCGCCGCCGCGCGGGCCCTCGTACCGGCGGACGAGACGCTGTGGGCGCAGGTGGCGCCGGGCAACGCGGCGAGCCTGCGGGCGTTCCTCGCGGCGGGCTTCGTACCCGTCGGTGCGGAGGTGCTGCTCTCGCCGGAGGAGTCTCCGCGCTGAACCGGCCGGGGCCGGGCCGCGGTCACCCCGTGGGCACCGGCAGCCAGGGGAGTTCCACTTGGACGGTCTTGCCGCCGCCGGGCGCGGGCACGACCCGCATCCGGCCGCCGGACTCGGCAGTGAGGGTACGGATGATCACCAATCCGCGTCCGTTGTCCTGCTGTACGGCGGCCGGGAGCCTGCGGGGGCGGCCGGGGTGGCTGTCGGTGACGCCCAGACTCAGCCGCTCGGTCTCCTCCAGCCGTAGATCGACCGTGAAGGTGGGTGATCTGCCGAAGGTGTGCTGGACGGCGTTGGTGGCGAGTTCGGAGACGATCAGGCGCAGCGTCTCCATGGTGTCCGCTTCCGCCGGCAGGCCCCAGGCGCGCAGCTTTTCCGTGACATGTCTGCGGGCGGCGGCGACGGAAGCGGGCACGCTCGGCAGGGTGATCGTCGCTTCCTGGTGGTCTGCCATGGCGAGGCCGTCCCTTTCCCGGGGCCGTTGGCTCCTCCGTCGCGCGGCAGCGGGCACACGCTCCGCGCTTTCGAATCCGCGTTTTCGCATCCGCGCTTTCGAAGGGGCGGAGGGCGTCCCGGAACCGCTGCGCGACAGAGTGCCACTCCTGGCGGCGCCGTGCGGCCGATCCCCCTGCCTGCGCGCGGTTCTGTCGCCCGAAGCGGTGAACTCTGCGGGGCCGGGACCGTTTTGGCCCCGGCCCCGACGTATCGGGCCCACGCCCGGGGAGGGCACGCCGTCCGCGGGGACGGAGTGCCGCCGGCCTGGCGGCTCAGGCCGTGCGGGGTGCCGTGGCGATCACCGTGTCCGCCGCCCGGGCGAGGACCGCCGGGGACAGGTCGCCGCGGGCGGTCAGCCGCAGGCGGGAGACTCCGTCGGGGACGGACGGCGGACGGAAGCAGCCGACGTGGATGCCCGCGCTGCGGCAGTCGGCGGCCCACCGCACCGCGGCCTGCGGCGAGGGGGCCCGCACCGAGACGACGGCCGCGTCGGGCCGGGTGGCGTCCAATCCGGCCGCGGTGAGCCGGGTGTGCAGTTCGGTGGCGACGGCACGGGTGCGCGTCGCGCGTTCGGGTTCGCGGCGCAGCAGCCGCAGCGCACCCAGTGCGGCGCCCGCCGCGGCGGGTGCCAGCCCGGTGTCGAAGATGAAGGTCCGCGCGGTGTTGACCAGGTGCGCGATGACGTGCGCCGGCCCCAGGACGGCGCCGCCCTGGCTGCCCAGCGACTTGGACAGGGTGACCGTCACCACCGTGCCGGGGGTGCCCGCGAGCCCCGCCGCGTACGGTGCGCCCCGGCCGCCCTCGCCGAGCACCCCGAGACCGTGTGCGTCGTCGACGAGCAGCCCGGCGCCCGCCGGGGCGCAGACGGAGGCGAGCGCGGCCAGCGGGGCCGCGTTCCCGTCGACGGAGAAGACGGAGTCGGTGACGACCAGGGCGGGCCCCTCGCCCGTGTGCGCCTGCAGTTCCTTGGCCACCGCCTCGGGGTCCGCGTGCGCGGCGACGGCCCTGCGGGCGCGGGAGAGGCGGCAGCCGTCGATCAGTGAGGCGTGGTTGTGGGCGTCGGAGACGATCAGGCCGCCGCCGCCCGGCGCGTTGGTGAGCGCGGTGACCGCGGCGAGGTTGGCGGCGTACCCGGAGGAGAGGACGAGGGCCGCCTCGAAGCCGCAGAAGGCGGCCAGTTCCGTCTCCAGTCGGGCGTGCAGTTCGGTGGAGCCGGTCACCAGACGGGAGCCGCTCGCGCCGGCGCCCCAGTGCCGGGCCGCTTCGGCGGCGGCGTGGACCACCTCGGGGTGCCGGGAGAGGCCGAGGTAGTCGTTGCCGGCCAGATCGAGCAGCGGGGAGTCGGCGGGCCGCGGCACCAGGGTGCGCAGCAGCCCTGCGGCCCGGCGCGTCTCCAGCGCCGCGGCGGTCCATGCGAAGGGGTCCTGGGACATGGGGGCTCTCTTCGTCACCCGCGTCGTCACACCGGGCCGCCGGGGCGCCCGGGCTTTCGCGCGGCCTGGGATGCACGGTTGGGGGCTGTACCGGTCGTTTGTAGGCAGTCAATAGAACCTAACGTGCCATGACGAAGGTCGACGTGTGACAACATCCACACCTCGCTCAAGCGGTCTTGTAGGCTTCCTCCATTACCCGGCAGGGTCGCATGGGCAAGGATCGTGCCCATGGACGACCTGCTGAACTCACTGGTGAACAAGGGGCTCCGCGGCGAGACACCCACGCGGGACGAGGCACTGGCGGTGCTGCGTACCACGGATGACGACCTGCTCGATGTGGTGGCGGCTGCCGGGAAGGTGCGCCGCCGGTGGTTCGGGAAGCGGGTCAAACTCAACTATCTGGTGAACCTCAAGTCCGGCCTGTGCCCGGAGGACTGCTCGTACTGCTCTCAGCGGCTCGGTTCCGAGGCCGGCATCCTCAAGTACAGCTGGCTCAAGCCCGAGGAGGCGGCCGACGCCGCGGCGGCCGGGGTGCGGGGCGGCGCCAAGCGGGTCTGCGTGGTGGCCAGCGGGCGCGGCCCCACCGACCGTGACATCGACCGGGTCTCCCGGACGATCGAGGCCATCAAGGACCGCAACGAGGGCGTCGAGGTGTGCGCCTGCCTCGGCCTGCTCTCCGAGGGGCAGGCCGAGCGGCTGCGCACGGCGGGGGCCGACGCCTACAACCACAACCTCAACACGTCCGAGGCCACCTACGGCGACATCTGCACCACGCACACGTACGAGGACCGGGTGGAGACCGTCAAGCAGGCGCGGGGTGCCGGGCTCTCGCCGTGCTCGGGGCTGATCGCGGGGATGGGTGAGACGGACGAGGACCTGGTCGACGTGGCGTTCTCGCTGCGGGAGCTGGACGCGGACTCGGTGCCGGTCAACTTCCTGCTGCCGTTCGAGGGCACGCCGCTGGCCGAGCAGTGGAACCTCACGCCGCAGCGTGCGCTGCGCATCCTGGCCATGGTGCGGTTCGTCTGTCCGGATGTGGAGGTGCGGCTGGCAGCCGGACGCGAGGTGCATCTGCGCTCGCTGCAGCCGCTGGCGCTGCACCTGGCCAACTCCCTCTTCCTCGGCGACTATCTCACCAGCGAGGGCCAGGCGGGCAAGGCCGACCTGGAGATGATCGCCGACTCCGGCTTCGAGGTCGAGGGCACCGAGGAGACCACGCTGCCGGACCACCGGCGGCAGGAGACGGCACACCCCCATGAGCGGGTCGCCGTACGGCTGCGGGGTGCGGGGACGGAGCTGCCGCCCAATGCCTGAGCGCACCACCGCGACAGCAGCGCCCGGCGCACCGGGTGAGCATGACGAGCCGGGCGCGGCCGACGCCGCGGTGGCCGCCGACACCACCGGGAGCACCGGGAGCACCGGGAGCACCAGGCAACTGCTCGCGCTGGACCGGCAGCACGTGTGGCACCCGTACGCGCCGATGCCGGGCAGCACCGAGCCGCTGGTGGTGGAGTCCGCCTCAGGGGTACGGCTGCGGCTGGCCGAGGCGGCGCACGGGCAGCGGGAGCTGGTGGACGGCATGTCGTCCTGGTGGTCGGCCATCCACGGCTACAACCACCCGGTGCTCAATGAGGCCGCCCGCGGCCAACTCGGCCGGATGAGCCATGTGATGTTCGGCGGGCTCACCCATGAGCCCGCCGTACGGCTGGCCGCCCGGCTCGCCGAGATCGCTCCCGGCGATCTGGAGCACGTCTTCTTGTCCGACTCGGGTTCGGTCGCCGTCGAGGTGGCGGTCAAGATGTGCCTCCAGCACTGGCGTTCGCTGGGCCGCCCGGAGAAGCGGCGACTGCTGACTTGGCGGGGCGGCTACCACGGGGACACCTGGCAGCCGATGTCGGTGTGCGACCCCGAGGGCGGTATGCACCAGCTGTGGTCGGGCGCGCTGCCGGTGCAGGTGTTCGCCCAGGCGCCGCCCTCCGGCTTCGCCGCGGAGCCCGACGAGGCGTATCTGGCGCACCTGCGGGAGGTGATCGGGCAGCACGCGCACGAACTGGCCGCCGTCATCGTCGAGCCGGTGGTGCAGGGCGCGGGCGGGATGCGGTTCCACTCCCCCGGGTACGTCCGGGCGCTGCGCGAGGTGTGCGACGCGCACGATGTGCTGTTGGTGCTGGACGAGATCGCCACCGGGTTCGGCCGCACCGGAGAGCTGTTCGCCGCCGAGCACGCCGGGGTGACTCCCGACGTGATGTGTGTCGGCAAGGCGTTGACCGGCGGCTATGTGTCGATGGCCGCCACGTTGTGCACGCCGCGCGTGGCGCGGGGGATCGCGGCGGGGTCGGTGCCGGTGCTGGCACACGGACCGACGTTCATGGGCAACCCGTTGGCCGCGGCGATAGCGGGTGCCTCGTTGGATCTGCTGCTGTCGCAGGACTGGCGGGCCCAGGTGCGGCGGGTGGGCGACGGCCTGCGCGCCGGGCTGGCCGGCGCCACCGAACTGCCGGGGGTGCGGGAGGTCAGCGTGCTGGGCGCGATCGGTGTCGTACGCCTGGACCACGAGGTGGACCTCGCGGCCGCGACCCGCGCCGCCGTACGGGCCGGGGTGTGGCTGCGGCCGTTCCGCGACATGGTCTACGCCATGCCGCCGTACGTCACCGACGACGAGGACGTCGCACGGATCGCCGCCGCGATGTGCGCGGCGGCCCGGGAAGGCTGACGGGAGGCCGAGGATGCCGAACATGTGGAGGACGTCCGATCTGCCGGGTGGGGGCGGCGTGCTGTGCGTCTCCGGGGCCGGGACGGAGATCGGCAAGACGGTGACCACGGCAGCGGTGGCCGCGTGCGCACTGCGCGCCGGCCGCTCGGTTGCCGTGCTCAAGCCCGCCCAGACGGGGGTGGCCGCCGACGAGCCGGGGGATGTGGCCGAGGTGCTGCGGCTGGCCGGCGGTGGCGGGGCGGTGCCGGACGCGATGACCGGCGCCGAACTGGCGCGGTACCCCGAGCCGCTGGCGCCGGAGACGGCGGCCCGGCGCGCGGACCTGCCGTACGTGTCGGCGCACCAGGTCGCGGAGGCGGCCGAGAAGCTGGCCGCCTCGCACGACCTGGTGCTGGTCGAAGGCGCGGGCGGACTGCTGGTGCGCTTCGACGACGACGGCTCGACCCTGGCGGACGCTGCGCGGCTGCTGGCCGCGCCCGTGCTGGTCGTCGTCCAGGCGGGGCTGGGGACGCTGAACACGGCGACGCTGACCGCCGAGGCGCTGCGGGCCCGGCGGGTGGAGTGCGCGGGGACGGTGATCGGCAGCATGCCGGCGACGCCGGGGCTCGCGGAGCGCTGCAACCTCGCCGACCTGCCGCGGTACTCGGGGCTGCCGCTGCTGGGCGCCGTCCCCGAGGGGGCCGGTGCGCTGCCGCCGGCACGGTTCAGCGCGGCGGCGCCGGGCTGGCTGACACCTGAGCTGGGCGGCACGGCGACGGTACCGGCCGCAGCGGGCTGAGCGGCTCCCTCACAGGGTCCAGCTGCGCAGCTCCGCAGCGATGGCGTCGAGGTCGGCGGTGCCGTCCTTGACGAGCCTCGCCAGGTCGCGGATCCGCTCCGGCGAGGTGACCACCTTCAGTCCGCCGGCGACGAGGTAGCCGTAGGCCACGGCGGAGGCGAACAGGGCGTTGGAGCGCTCCAGGGCCGGCACATGCAGCAGGAGCTGCAGCAGCGCGGCGGCGCGGTCGTACGGTTCGGCGTAGACGGGGCGGCCGAATATGGCGGCTTCGTGGCGGCTGACAGCGGCGACCAGGGCACCGTAGTCGGTGACGCGTGGGTCGCCGGGGGTCTTCTCCTCCGCCAGGATGAGCAGCCAGGCGAGGTCGATGCGTACGGTCACGCCGCGGGCAGGCTTCCGGTCCCGCTCCCGCTCGTGCCGCCGCGCTCGCCGGGCGCGGTGTCGAACTCCTCGGCGAAGACCGCTTCGTAGCTCTTCATGAAGTCGGCGGCCGCGTCCACGAAGGAGCGGCCCACCTCGGCCGCGTCCCGCTGGACCAGCTCCTCGATGTACCGGTTGACGCTCACACCGCGGGCCAGCGCACGCTCTCTGGCGGCCTGCGCCGTCGCCTCGTCGACGCGGACGTTCATCTGTGTCTTCGCCACACCACCACGCTAGCACCGTTCCGCTAGCAGTGAACAGGCGCCGGGTCGCGGCACCGCCCCGTGGCCCGGGGGGCGCCGGCCCTCCTAGGATCAGGGCTCCGACCGCTCACCGACGCCAACTCGGCGCCCCCCAGGGAGGCTTGGCATGTCAGGTCCCGTACGGCCGTTCCGTTTCGGTGTCAACATGGTGAGCTTCGGCTCTGGCGAGGAGTTCCGGCAGCGCTGCCGGCGAGCCGAGGAACAGGGCTACGACACCGTCCATGTGGCCGACCACCTCGGCATGTCCGCCCCCTTCCCGGCACTCGCGGCTGCCGCCGAGGTCACCGAGCGGCCCCGGCTGGGCACGTTCGTGCTCAACGCCGGTTTCTGGAATCCGGCGCTGCTGGCCCGCGAGGTGGTCACCGTCGACCAGCTCTCGGGCGGCCGGTTCGAGCTGGGGCTGGGCGCCGGCTATGTGAAGGCCGAACACGACAGGGCGGGCCTGCCGTGGTCCTCGCCGGGCGGCCGGGTGGACCATCTGGAGCACCTGGTCGCCGAGGTGACCCGGCTGCTGGCCGACCCCGAGCACACGCCGCGCCCGGTGCAGGAGCCGGTGCCACTGTTGATCGGCGGCAACGGGGACCGCGTACTGAGGCTGGCGGCACGCACCGCCGCGGTGGCGGCCTTCACCGGCGGTCGCCAGGTGGCGGGCGAACCGGACGGCACGATGGCGCTGATCTCCCCGGCGGAACTGGAGGAGCGCACCCGGGCGGCCATGGACTTCGCCGAGGACCGGGCCGAGCCGCCGGAGCTGAACTACCTGGTCCAGTACGTCGCGCAGACCGCCGACCCGGGCGAGGCCTTGGAGCGCCTGCGCCCGTACGGGCCGGGGATGAGCGACGAGGAGCTGCTGGCGCACCCGGCCCTCCTGCTGGGCTCCCCCAAGGAGATGGCCGAGCAGCTGCGCGCCCACCGGGAGCGCTTCGGCTTCTCGTACTTCACCGTGCTCGACCCCTTCATGGACGTGTTCGCCCCGGTGGTGGAGGAGCTGGGCGGCAGCTGACCAGCACCGGCACCACCCGTTCAGCAGGCGAAACGGCGTGGCAGCGGCGGTGCGGGCCGTGCTGGGATGCCGACCATGAGCGATCTTTCGATACGGGCCGCGGCCGAGCGGGACATCGAGGCGGTGCTGGCCTTCTGGCGGGAGGCCGCCGAGGGCACCAGCGTCAGCGACGACCGGGACGGGGTGGCGCGGCTGCTGGCCCGCGACCCGGAGGCCCTGCTGCTGGCGGAGTGGGACGGACACCTGGTCGGCACCGTCATCGCGGGCTGGGACGGCTGGCGCTGCTCCCTCTACCGGCTCGCGGTGGCTCCCTCCCGGCGACGGCAGGGTGTCTCCCGGGCCCTGCTGGCCGCCGCCGAGGAGCGGTTCGCGGCGCTGGGCGGGCGGCGCGGCGACGCGATGGTGCTGGACGCGAACGAGCGGGCACACCGGGCGTGGGAAGCCGCTGGTTACGCTCCGCAACCCCAATGGAGTCGTTGGGTGAAAACACTCGTCTCCTGAGCTCAGGAACCGGCCGGCCACTCGGTCCGTTTACGCTGTACATCGCCGGGCCCGCATTCCCGCAGGCCCGGCAGAGTCATCGAATCCGAAAGGTGTGAGCGTCCGCCCATGGGCGACCCTCCCAGTAGTGGCCCCCGTAGTAGCAACCGACATCGCGCGTACCGGCGCCCCCTGTCCCACGATGGGAGGGAGGTGAGGGGCCGATGACGGAAGTCCTGCTGCTGTTGGTGGCACTGCTGCTGTCGCTGGCCTGCGGTGGCTTCGTGGCGGCGGAATTCTCCTTGACGACCGTCGAACGCAGCGAACTGGAGCGGGCCGAGCAGCGCGGCGACCGGGGCGCGAAGAGCGCACTGGCGGCCGTGCGCTCCCTCACCTTCCAGCTGTCGGGCGCGCAGCTGGGCATCACCGTCACCAACCTGATCGTCGGTATGCTCGCCGAGCCGTCCATCGCCAAGCTGATCGCCGGGCCGCTGCGCTCGCTCGGCGTCCCCTCCTCGGCTTCCTCGTCCGTCGCCCTGGTGCTCGGCACGGGGTTCTCGACGGTCGTCCTGATGGTGGTCGGCGAGCTGGTGCCGAAGAACTGGGCGATCTCCAAGCCGCTGCCGGTGGCCCGGAAGGTGGCGACACCGCAGCGCGTCTTCTCCGCCGCCTTCCGGCCGCTGATCCGCCACCTGAACAACACCGCCAACCGGGTACTGCTGCGGATGGGGCTCGAACCCACCGAGGAGCTGGCCTCGGCCCGCTCCCCGCAGGAGCTCGTGGCCCTGGCGCGGTACTCCGCCAAGGAGGGCGCGCTGGAGGAGGACACGGCCGATCTGTTCGTGCGCACCCTGCACCTGGCCGAGCTGACGGCGGAGAACGTGATGACGCCGCGGGTGCAGGTCACCTCGCTGGAGGTGCAGGCCACGGTGGAGGACGTCGCCAACGCCACCCGCGCCACGGGGCTGTCCCGCTTCCCCGTCTACCGGGGGAACCTGGACACCGTCGTCGGCATCGTGCGGATCAAGGACGTGCTGGCGGTGCCCGCCGCCGAACGTCGGCTGCGCCCGGTGACCGATCTGATGCGCGAGCCGCTGCTGGTGCCCGAGTCGCTGACCGTGGACCGGCTGCTGGACCAGCTCTCGGGCGGGGACCGCAGCATCGCGATCGTCATCGACGAGTACGGCGGCACGGCAGGTGTCGTCACCCTGGAGGACATCATCGAGGAGGTCGTCGGCGAGGTCCGCGACGAGCACGACCCGCTGGAGACGCCCGATCTGGCGCCGGCCGGACAGGACGCGGAGGGCCGGCACCTCTATGTGGCGGACGGCGCGGCCCGTACCGACCAGGTCGAGAGCATCGGGCTGCGTGCCCCGGAGGGCCCGTACGAGACGCTCGCCGGGCTGATCGCCACCGAACTGGGACGCATCCCGGCCGTCGGGGACACCGTGTCGGTCGCCGGCTGGCGGCTGGAGGTCACGGACGCGACCGGACGGCGCGCCGCACAGGTGCGGCTGTACGGGCCCGCGCCGCAGGACGATCCGGCCGGGTCCGAGGCCGCTGACCGGGCGGAGGCACACCGATGACGGTGATCCAGCTCTTCATCGGGTTCCTGACCCTGGTGCTCAACGCGTTCTTCGTGGGCGCCGAGTTCGCGCTGATCTCGGTACGGCGGGCCCAGATCGAGCCACTGGCCGAGGACGGCGACAAGAAGGCCCGCAAGGTGCTGTGGGGCCTGGAGCACGTGGCGCAGATCCTGGCCGCGGCGCAGCTGGGCATCACGCTGTGCACCCTGGTGCTCGGTGTCGTCGCCGAACCGGCCATCGCCCACCTGCTGGAGCCGGTCTTCCACGCGATGGGCGTACCGGACGGTGTGGCGCACGGCGTCTCCTTCGTGATCGCGCTGTCGCTGGCCACCTATCTGCACATGCTGCTGGGCGAGATGGTGCCGAAGAACATCGCGCTGGCCGGGCCCGAGCGGGCAGCGCTGCTGCTGGGTCCGCCGCTGGTGGCACTGACGAGGGCGCTGCGCCCGGTGATCTTCACGGTGAACTCGTTCGCCAACGGCATCCTCAAGCTGATCCGGGTCGAGCCCAGGAGCGAGGTCGAGGCCGCGTTCTCCGACGACGACCTGGCGCAGATGGTCGCGGACTCCAGTGAGGCGGGCCTGCTGGACGACCGTTCCACCGAACGGCTCCGGGACGCGCTGGAGCTGGGCAGGCGGCCGATCGGCGATGTGGCGCAGCCGCTGCACAAGGTGGTGACGGCAGGTCGCGGCGTGACGCCCGAGGGCCTGGAGAACCTCTCGGCCGAGTCCGGGTTCTCCCGCTTCCCCGTGGTGGACGACGACGGCCGGGTGCTGGGCTATCTGCACGTCAAGGACGCGCTGGACGCCTCGCCCCGGGAGGCGCCGTTCCCGCTGACGGCGATGCGTCCGATCGCCCGGGTGCGCGCCTCGCTGCCGCTGGACGACGTGCTGGGCGCGATGCGCTCCAGCGGCACCCATCTGGCAGCCGTCACCGGCCCCGACGGGCGGGCGACGGGTGTGGTGACGATGGAGGACGTGCTGCGCGAGCTGGTCGGCCAGGCGTAGCAGCGCCGCCCGCCCGGTGGCGGCACCGTTGCCCCGAGGGCGAGAGATCGTTGCTCGGGGCAACGGGCTACCATGGGCGACCGTGACCAGTGCAGCACCCGCCTCGCCCGCGGAATCCACCCAACCGCCCGCCGCCTTCCGCTCGTTCGTCGCCCTGGGCGACTCCTTCACCGAGGGCATGTCGGATGTGCTGCCCGGCGGCGCATACCGGGGCTGGGCCGACGTGCTGGCGAGCCGGCTGGCCGCCCTGGAGCCACAGTTCCGCTACGCCAACCTCGCGGTGCGCGGCAAGCTCATCGGACAGATCACCGCGGACCAGGTCGCGCCCGCCGCGGCGATGCGGGCCGATCTGGTGACGCTGGTGGGCGGGCTCAACGACGTACTGCGGCCGGGCTGCGACACCGCGCGGGTGTGCGCGCTGCTGGAGGAGTCCGTCGCCACGCTGGCGCCCAGCTGCGGGACGCTGGTGCTGATGCGCAGCCCCGGCCGCCGCGGCCCGGTACTGGAGCGCTACCGGGCCCGGATGGAGCACCTGTTCGACTTCATCGAGGGCCTGGCCGACCGGTACGGCGCGGTGGTGGTGGACCTCTTCGCCTCCGAGGCGCTGGGCGACCCCAGAATGTGGGCCGACGACCGGCTGCACCTCACCGCCGAAGGCCACCGGCGGGTGGCGGAAGCCGTCTGGCAGCGCCTCGGGCTGCCCGCCGAGTCCGACTGGAACGCTCCGCTGCCGCCCGCCGCCCCGCCCTCCTGGACCGCCCGCCGGGCAGCCGATCTGCGTTTCGCCCGCGTCCACCTGCTGCCCTGGATCGGGCGGCGGCTGACCGGCCGCTCCTCCGGTGACGGCCGGGCGCCCAAGCGGCCGGAGCTGGCGCCGGTGTCCTACGACCGTTAGCAGGTTCGGACACTGCGTGACCAGCCAGGTCAGCGGCACAGCTCCGCGCAGCGGCCCGTAGACTCGGGCGGCGTGAGTGACAAGCCGCGTATCCCGAACGTCCTGGCGTCCCGCTACGCCTCCCCGGAACTGGTCCGTATCTGGTCCCCCGAGTCGAAGATCGTGCTGGAGCGGCGGCTGTGGCTCGCCGTGCTCAAGGCCCAGCGGGACCTGGGCATCACCGTGCCCGACGAGGCGGTGGCGGACTACGAGCGGGTCGTCGAGGAGGTCGACCTCGCCTCGATCGCGGAGCGCGAGAGGGTCACCCGGCACGACGTGAAGGCGCGGATCGAGGAGTTCAACGCGCTGGCCGGGCACGAGCATGTGCACAAGGGCATGACCTCGCGCGATCTGACGGAGAACGTCGAGCAGCTGCAGATCCGGCTCTCGCTGGAGCTGGTACGCGACCGCACGGTGGCGCTGCTGCACCGGCTGGGCACGCTGGCGGGCGAGCACGCGGCCCTGGTGATGGCCGGCCGCTCGCACAATGTCGCGGCGCAGGCCACCACGCTGGGCAAGAGGTTCGCGACGGGCGCCGACGAGCTGCTGGTCGCCTTCGAGCGGCTGGAGGAGCTGCTGCGCCGCTACCCGCTGCGCGGCATCAAGGGCCCGGTCGGCACCGCGCAGGACATGCTGGACCTGCTCGGCGGCGACCAGGAGATGCTCACCGACCTGGAGCGCCGCATCGCCGAGCACCTCGGCTTCGGCCGGGTGTTCACCTCCGTCGGGCAGGTCTATCCGCGCTCGCTGGACCACGAGGTGGTCACCGCGCTGGTGCAGCTGGCCGGTGCCCCCTCGTCGCTGGCCAAGACGATCCGGCTGATGGCGGGCCAGGAGCTGGTCACCGAGGGCTTCAAGGAGGGCCAGGTCGGCTCCTCGGCGATGCCGCACAAGATGAACACCCGCTCCTGCGAGCGCGTCAACGGCCTGATGGTGATCCTGCGCGGCTACGCCTCCATGGCCGGGGAGCTGGCGGGCGACCAGTGGAACGAGGGCGACGTGTCCTGCTCGGTGGTGCGCCGGGTCGCGCTGCCCGACGCGTTCTTCGCGTTCGACGGGATGCTGGAGACCTTCTTGACGGTGCTGGACGAGTTCGGCGTCTTCCCGGCCGTGGTGGCGCGGGAGCTGGACCGCTACCTGCCGTTCCTGGCGACGACGAAGGTGCTGATGGGCGCCGTGCGCGCCGGGGTCGGCCGGGAGATCGCCCATGAAGTGATCAAGGAACACGCGGTCGCCTCCGCGCTGGCGATGCGCAAGGGCGCCGAGCACAACGAACTGCTGGACCGGCTGGCGGCCGACTCGCGCATCCCGCTGGACCGCACCGCGCTGGGCGAGCTGATGGCGGACCGGCTGTCGTTCACCGGTGCGGCGGCGGCGCAGACGGCCGAGGTCGTCAGCCGTGTCCAGGAGGTCGCCCAACTGCACCCCGAGGCCGTCGCCTACCGTCCGGGAGCGATCCTCTGAGTCCGCGGTCGACCAAGGAGGAGCTGGAGGCGGCCCGCGACCGGGTGGTGCCCGACGTGGCCGCCGAGGGGCTGCGGGTGCTGTTCTGCGGCATCAATCCGGGCCTGCTCTCGGCGGCGACGGGCCACCACTTCGCCCGCCCCGGCAACCGGTTCTGGCCCGCGCTGCACGCCTCCGGCTTCACCCCGCGCAGGCTGCTCCTCCTGGGGGAGCAGGAGCTGCTGGCGTACGGCCTGGGCATCACCAACGTGGTCGCCCGGGCGACGGCGCGGGCCGACGAGCTGTCCCGCGAGGAGCTGGCCGAGGGCGGCCGGCTGCTGGCGGAGAAGGTGGCGCGGCTGCGGCCGAACTGGCTGGCGGTGCTGGGCATAACGGCCTACCGCGCCGCCTTCGACGAGCCGGCCGCCGCCGTGGGCCCGCAGCAGCGGCTGGTCGGCGGGGCGCCGGTGTGGCTGCTGCCCAACCCCAGCGGGCTCAACGCGCACTACACGCCGCCCGC
>NZ_JAGPXJ010000013.1:0-111175 GCF_018070605.1 Streptomyces sp. B15 | reverse complement strand
GAGCAGATACAGCAGCAGCCGCTGCCGTTTGACGGCGATGCCCGCCAGCCGGGAGGCCTCCGCGTTGCCGCCGACGTCCACACCGCGGGTCGGCTCGTCCAGCAGCAGCACCCGGCACCCGCGCAGCAGCCAGCGGGCGAGCACGGCCTTCTGCTGGTTGCCGCCGGAGAAGGTGCGCACCGGCCGCTCGGGGTCGTCGGGGCTGAGCCCCAGCTCACGGGTGTGCCGGCGGGCCTCGGCCCGCTCCCGCGACCGGTCGAGCCAGCCGCCGCGGGAGAAGCGGGGCAGCGAGGAGACGGACACGTTGCGGGTGACGGACTCCAGCATCAGCAGCGCCTGCGACTTGCGCTCCTCGGGTGCCAGCCCGATACCGGCGCGTACGGCGGCCACGATGCTGCCGGGGCGCAGCGGCTTGCCGTCCACCAGGACCCGCCCGGCGGTGGGGCGGCGGGCGCCGTACAGCGTCTCCAGCAGCTCCGAGCGGCCGGATCCCACCAGCCCCGCCAGGCCGACGATCTCGCCGGGGCGCAGCTCCAGATCGAGCGGCTCGAACTCGCCCTGGCGCGCCAGTCCTTCGGCCACGAGCACCGGCTCGGCAGGCGGTACGTCGTCGACCGTCGGCTCGGGGAAGGCGTACTGCACGTTCCGGCCCGTCATCCGGGCGACGAGCTCCTCGGTGGGCGTGGTGCGCGCCGGCAGGTCGCGCGCCGCCACCCGGCCGTCCTTGAGGACGGAGACACGGTCGCCGATGCGGCGGATCTCCTCCAGCCGGTGGGAGATGTAGATGACGGCGACGCCGTCCGCGGTCAGATCCCCCACGATCCGGAAGAGGTTGTCGACCTCGTCGGGATCGAGCGCCGCCGACGGCTCGTCCATGATGATCAGCCGTACGTCGTGCGAGAGGGCGCGCGCCATGGACACGACCTGTGCGCCGGCCGCTGAGAGGGAGCCCACCAGCGCCGCCGGATCGATCTCGGGGTGTCCGAGCCGGGCCAGCAGTTCAGCGGTGCGGGCCCGCGCCTCGCGGGGGCGGACGATACCGCGGGTGGCGAGCTCGTGGCCGAGGACGACGTTCTCGGCCACGGACACGTGCTCCACCAGGTCGAGTTCCTGGTAGATGGTGGCGATACCCAGCCGCATCGCGGAGACCGGACTGGTCAGCCGCACCGGCCCGTCCTGCCAGGTGATGTCGCCGCTGTCGGGCTGGTGGGCGCCGGCGAGCACCTTGATGAGCGTGGATTTGCCCGCCCCGTTCTGGCCGAGCAGGCAGTGCACCTCGCCTTCCTCGACGTCGAGGTCGACACCGTCGAGCGCACGGACACCGGGGAACGACTTGGTGATCGAGGACATCGTCAACAGGGGCATGCAGGACCTCCGTCCCAGGGGGCCGTACGGGACTCGCTGTGCGGTAGCGGTGCAGGGCGAAAGCGGGCGGTGCAGGGCGCTGCGCTGTGCGTCGTACTGGTGTCGTACTGGTGGGGCGGGATGGTGCTGGTCGGTGCCGCGTGCCGTGGGGGGGCTGTGCCGAGTGCTGTGCCGGGGGCGTCGGCGGAAAGCGCCGACGACGGAGTGCGCTACGCGGGCGAGAACAGGTGGTCGCTGGTGAGCCGGGCCGCGCCCGTCACCCCCGCGACCTGGCCCAACTCGCCCAGGACGATGGGAAGGTTGCCGGTCGCCAACGGCAGCGACTGGCGGTAGACCTGGGTGCGGAGGCTGGCGAGCAGGGTGTGGCCCAGCCCGGTGACACCGCCGCCGATGACGACCAGGCCGGGGTTGAAGAAGCTGACGAGTCCCGCGATGACCTGGCCCACCCGGGCGCCGCCGTCGCGGATGAGGTCGAGACTGGTGCCGTCCCCCGCGGAGGCGGCGGTGGCGATGTCGGCGGCGCCGAGGCGGCCGTTGTCCTCCAGCAGCCGGGCCAGTTCCGGCGAGCGCCCCTCACGGGCCGCCGCCTCGGCGTCCCGCGCCAGCGCGGCTCCGCCGAAGTAGGCCTCCAGGCAGCCTCGGTTGCCGCAGGCGCACTGGCGGCCGTCGGGTTCGACCTGGATGTGCCCGATGTCGCCGGCGCTGCCGGTGGTTCCGCGGTGCACATCGCCGCCGACGACGATGCCGCAGCCGATGCCGGTGCCGATCTTGACGCAGAAGAAGTCGCGCACCGAACGGGCGACTCCGGCCTGCATCTCGCCCATGGCCATCAGGTTCACATCGTTGTCGACCATCACCGGGCACCCCAGCTCCTGGCTGAGCGCCTCCCGGACGGGGAAGCCGTCCCAGCCGGGCATGATCGGCGGCGCCACCGGCACACCCTCCGGGAAGCGGACGGGGCCGGGCACCCCGATACCCGCGCCGTCGAACCCCTCGGCGACCCCGCTGTCCCGCAGCTTGGCCACCATCGCCAGCACCTGGTCGAAGACCGCGACCGGTCCCTCGCGGACGTCCATCGGCTGGTTGAGATGGCCGAGGATCTCCAGCTCGGGGTTGGTGACGGCGACGTCGATGGAGGTGGCGCCGATGTCGACGCCCAGAAAGCGGAGTCCGGGTGCGAGCCGGATGTTGTGCGAGCGGCGCCCGCCGCGCGAGGCGGCGAGACCGTCCGCGACGACCAGCCCCGTCTCCAGCAGCCGGTCGACCTCGACGGCCAGCTTGGAGCGGGACAGGTCGACGCGGTCCCCGAGTTCGGCGCGCGACCTGGGGCCGCCGTCACGCAGCAGGCGGAGCAGCCGCGCCTGGTGCGCGTTCGCGGGCCGTGCAGTCATGCGCCTCACCGCTACCCCTCCAGCCGTCCGTGTCGGCGTCGCGTCCGGGAATGCACGGGGAACGTAGCAGTGGCGGCCGGGGTTGGGAAGAAGTTCTGCATGAACTGGTTCGACTTCTTCCCGAGAATGGACAAAGGCTCGGCGCACGGAACGCCGAGGGTTCCATTAGGGTCGGACCATCGGAGGTTCGGACCACCGGGGTGAGGTCATGGGCAGGGTCACAACACGACGCTCCGTCATCCGGATCCGGGACGGCGCGCTCAGTACGCGCCCCGACACCCTCGTCACCGAGGAGCCCCTGGAGATCCGCCTCGACGGGAAACCGCTGGCGGTCACCATGCGCACCCCGGGCGACGACTTCGCCCTCGCGGCCGGCTTCCTGGTCAGCGAGGGGGTCATCGCCTCCGCGGCCGACGACCTCGCCGGGATCGTCTACTGCGACAGCGCCCGCGACGAGGACGGCGTCAGCACCTACAACACCGTCGACGTACGCCTGGCGCCGCACGTACCGGCGCCCGACCTCGGCACGCTGGAGCGCAACGTCTACACCACGTCCTCGTGCGGACTGTGCGGCAAGGCCAGCCTGGAGGCGGTGCGCACCACGGCGCGCTGGGAACTCGACGGCGACCGGCCGCTGGGCATCGGCACCGAACTGCTGGCCCGGCTGCCGGACCGGCTGCGCGCCGCACAACGGGTCTTCGACCGTACGGGCGGACTGCACGCGGCCGCCCTCTTCTCGCCCGACGGCGAACTCCTCGACGTACGGGAGGACGTGGGCCGGCACAACGCCGTGGACAAGCTGGTGGGCCGCGCGGCGCAGGACGGCGCACTACCGCTGCGCGACGCCCTGCTGATGGTCTCGGGCCGCGCCTCGTTCGAGTTGGCGCAGAAGGCCGTGATGGCGGGCATCCCGGTACTGGCCGCCGTCTCGGCCCCCTCGTCGCTCGCCGTCGACCTGGCCCAGGAGACGGGCCTGACCCTGGTCGGCTTTCTGCGCGGCGCCTCGATGAACATCTACGCGGGCGCCCACCGGCTGTCCCTCCCGGTGGGCACCGGCTGACGGCTCCACCGAGCACCGTCGCGGGCCGGTGCGGTCCGAGGGCCCGTTCGCGGCCGACGGTACTGACGGGCCCGTTACGCGCCCGGCCGTAGTCTGCCGCTCGTGAGTGCGCGGGGGGAGAACGAGGACGGGGCGCGGCGGCGGGCCGTGCGGGCCGCCAGGTTCGGCTGTGGCGCCCTGCTCGCGGCGCCGTTCCTGCTGGTCGCCGTGCTCATCGCCATGTATCTGATCCAGCGTGCGGTCCCGGAGGACTATCCCGAAGCCGAACCGGAGGTTGTGGCACGCAGGATCACGGGCACCTCGGCCGAGCTGGTGCGGGTGCTCGACCTCGGCGGGCCGACCGTCGACGGGTGGGGCGGTCAGTGGCGCGGCCAGGACCCGGCGGTCGATGTCGGCCCCGCCTTCTGCTATCCCGACGGCCTGGAAGGCGCCCTCGAGGAACCGGTCGCCGACGCGTTCTTCCTGTCGCACGCCTGGCAACTGGAGCACGTCCCCGAGGCCGAGGCGCGGCCCGCGATGCGCCGCGCCGCCGGGTATCTGCGCCGGCACGGCTGGCACGTCACCGTCCGCGAGGACACGGGCTCGCACCAGAGGCTGCGCGCCGAGCAGGACGGCGACACCGTGGGCCTGTACTGGACCTTGGCCGGCGAGCACGGGGCCGGGACGCTGGAAGGCCGGGCGTGGTCACCGTGCACCTACGACCCGACCCCGCACGGGCAGCTTCCGCCGCTCTGACCGACGCGGTACCCGCCCCGGGTCTCGCGCGTTCCGCCCCGTCCAGGCGACGCCACATCTGTCACACCTACCCCCAGTAACCCTCGTGTCCCGCAAACAGTCCGATTCGGCTCGCGAAGGTTCCGTGCAGAAACCGGACGGGTCGGGAAACGACCTCGCGGCCATCCGTGAGCACGTCGACGAACTGTCCCAATTGACCGACTGACCTGCGTCGACACCCCTCCCGATCAACCTGCCCGATCGGATACGGTCACTCGCGCAGTGTCACATGTCACTGTGCAGTCGAGGAGCAGAGTCTTTGCGCGAGTTCACCGTTCCGGCCCTGGCAACGGCACCTCAGGTGGGCGGGGTGGCCGATGCCGTCTTCGCGCACGCCGACCAGACCCCCCACCTGCCGCTACTGGCGCGCAAGGACGCGGACGGCACCTGGCAGGACGTACCGGCGGCCCGGTTCCGGGACGAGGTGGTGGCGGTCGCCAAAGGGCTGCTGGCCCAAGGCGTCCGGTTCGGGGACCGCGTCGCGCTGATGTCGCGTACGCGCTACGAGTGGACACTGCTGGACTTCGCGCTGTGGGCGGTCGGCGCCCAGCCCGTCCCCGTCTATCCGACCTCCTCGGCCGAGCAGGTGGCGTGGATGCTGCACGACGCCGAGGTGACGGCCGCGGTGGTCGAGCACGAGGACCATGCGATGACCGTCGGCTCGGTGGTCGACGGCCTGCCGCGGCTGAAGAAGCTGTGGCAGCTCGACGCGGGCGCCGTGCAGGAGCTGATGGCCGCCGGCGCGCATCTGGAGGACGAGGTCGTCCACCGGCACCGGCTGGCACTCACCCCGGACACGGTCGCGACCGTCATCTACACCTCCGGCACCACCGGCCGCCCCAAGGGCTGTGTGATCACGCACGCCAACTTCATGGCCGAGACCGACAACATCATCGCCCGGTACGACCGGGTCTTCAGCGCCAAGGCCGGTGAGCAGGGCTCGCTGCTGCTGTTTCTGCCGTTGGCCCACGTCTTCGGCCGCATGGTGGAGGTCGCGGCGGTACGCGCCGGCCTCAAGCTGGGGCACCAGCCGCAGATGTCGGCACGGGCGCTGCTGCCCGACCTGGCGGCGTTCCGGCCCACCTTCGTCCAAGCGGTGCCGCACCTGTTCGAGAAGATCTTCCAGGGCGCGCGCCGCAAGGCCGAGTCCGAGGGGAAGCTCGGCCCGTTCGACAAGGCCGTGGACGTGGCGGTCCGGTACGCCGAGGCGGTGGAGCACAAGGCGTTCGGCACCGGCCCGGGCCCCGGCACCTCGCTGCGGATGCAGCATCAGCTCTACGACAAGCTCGTCTACAGCAAGCTGCGACACGCCCTGGGCGGCCGGTGCCGGTACGCCATGTCGGGCGGCTCGGCGATGGAGCGGCGGCTGGGGCTGTTCTTCGACGGCGCCGGCATGCGGATCTTCGAGGGGTACGGGCTGACGGAGACGACGGCGGCGGCCGTCGCCAACCCGCCCGAGCGCCCCCGCTTCGGCACCGTCGGCCAGCCGGTGCCCGGCACCACCGTGCGGATAGCCGAGGACGGTGAGATCCTGTTGCGCGGCGGCCATGTCTTCGGCGGCTATCTGAACAACGCGCGCGCCACCCAGGCCGCTCTGCGGGGCGGCTGGTTGGCCACCGGTGATCTGGGCACCCTGGACGACGACGGCTATCTGACCATCACCGGTCGCAAGAAGGAGATCCTGGTCACTTCGAGCGGCAAGAGCGTCTCCCCCGGCCTGCTGGAGGAGCGCGTGCGCGAGCACCCGCTCGTCGGGCAGTGCGTGGTGCTGGGCAACGACCGGCCCTACGTATCGGCGCTGCTCACCCTCGACCAGGAGGCGGTGCAGCACTGGCTCGCCATGCGGGCCAAGCCGGAGCTGGACCCGGCCGAGCTGCTGCGGGACGAGGATCTGGAGACGGAGATGCGCAGGGCGGTCGTCGCGGCGAACACCCAGGTCTCCCAGGCGGAGTCCATCCGCACGTTCCGCATCCTGGCGACGCCCTTCACCGAGGAGGACGGGCTGCTGACACCCTCGCTCAAGCTGCGGCGGGCGGCGATCGAAATGGCGTACGCGGCGGAGATAGAAGCGCTGTACCAGGGCTGAAGCGCCGGTGGGCCGAGCGGGCCACACTTCACCCGAACGCGTGTTCGACCTGGAACAGGTGTCCGGCTCCGGGCGTTCACCCAGGGGCGGAACACGCGCCGACAACGCAGAACGACGAACGAACGTAAGGACCCATCGCGTGAGCAACGTTCCCACCACCACGCTCAACAACGGCGTCACGATGCCCCAGCTCGGCTTCGGCGTCTGGCAGGTGCCGGCCGACGAGGCGGCAACGGCGGTGACCACGGCGCTGGAGTCCGGTTACCGCAGCATCGACACGGCGGCGGCGTACGAGAACGAGGAAGGCGTGGGCCGCGCCATCGCCCAGTCCGGCCTCCCCCGCGACGAGCTGTTCATCACCACCAAGCTGTGGAACGCCGAGCAGGGGTACGACACCGCTCTGCGCGCCTTCGACGCCTCCCTCGACCGGCTCGGTCTCGACTTCGTGGACCTGTACCTGATCCACTGGCCGATGCCGGACGTCGACAAGTACGAGGACAGCTGGCGCGCCTTCGAGAAGATCTACGCCGACGGACGCGCCCGCGCCATCGGTGTCTCCAACTTCCAGCCGACGCATCTCAACCGGCTGATCCAGCTGGGCGGCACCGTGCCCGCCGTCAACCAGATCGAGCTGCACCCCCGGCTGCAGCAGTCCGTGCCGCGGGCCTTCCACGCCGACCACGGCATCGCCACCGAGGCGTGGTCCCCGCTCGGCCAGGGCGGCGACCTGCTCGACGATCCGGCGCTGGGCGAGATCGCCGCCAAGCACGGCAAGACCGTCGCCCAGGTGGTGCTGCGCTGGCACCTCCAGCTGGGCAACGTGGCGATTCCCAAGTCGGTCACGCCCGCCCGGGTGCGCGAGAACATCGACGTCTTCGACTTCGAGCTGAGCGGCGAGGACATGGCCCGAATCGCGGAGCTCAACACCGACACCCGGCTGGGCCCCGACCCGGAGACCATGAACTGGCTGGGCTGACGGCTCAAGGGCCTGCCGGCCCAGGCCGCCGTCGGCGAACCGTCCCCGGCGGCCCTCAGCTCGCCCCGTGGCCCGGCGCGATCTGCTCGATCCGCCGGGCCAGGGCGATGTCCAGCTCGGTGATCCGACCGCCGACACTGTGGGTGTTGACTGTGACCGAGAGCGAGTTGTAGCCCAGCGTCAGCTCGGAGTGGTGGTTCAGCTCCTCCTGGATCGCCGCGATGTGCAGGGCCATCGCGGCGGCCGGGAGGTGGCCGGCGAGGGAGTAGGAGCGGGAGACGCTGTCTCCGTCGGTCGTCCAGTGCGGAAGGCCGGACAGCGCCTGCTCGGTCTCCTCTGGGGTCAGCGGCTGGGGCGCCATGGAGTTCCCTTCCTCGGGTCGGCTGCGTGATCCTCTCGCGGACCGTCCTACCGTCCGTCCACGACCCCAGCGTGCCACGCGGGTTCGGTTACCGTCTGGTCCATGACCGCTGCGACCGAAGAGCCCGAAGGCACCCCCACCGTCGGAGTGCTGCTGCGCGACTGGCGCGAACGCGCGGGGCTCAGCCAGCTCGAACTGGCGCTGCGCGCCGACTCCTCCGCACGCCACATCAGCTTCATCGAGACGGGACGCACCGCGCCGAGCCGCGACATGGTGCTCAAGCTGGCCACCACGCTGGACGTCCCGATACGCGAACGCAACACGCTGCTGCTGTCGGCGGGGTTCGCCCCCGCCTTCGCCGCGACCCCGCTGGACGACCCCGCTCTCGACCAGGTACGCGGGGCGCTGGAGCGGATGGTCGCCGCCTACGAGCCGTACCCCGCGCTGGTCCTGGACGGCTGCTACACGGTGGTGGCCGCCAACCAGGGCATAGCGGGGCTGCTGGAGGGGGTGGCGCCGCGGCTGCTGGAGCCCCCGCTGAACGCCATGCGGATCACCCTGCACCCCGAGGGCCTGGCCCCCCGCATCCGCAACCTCGCCGCCTGGCGGGGCCATCTGCTGGACCAGATGAGCCGGCAACTGGCCCTGCACCGCTCCCGGGCGCTGCGCGCCCTGCACGACGAGGTCGCCGCGTATCCGATGCCCGAACCGGTCAGCGACGGCGACACCGCACACCCGGCCGATCCCGTGGAGTCCCGCTTCGCCCTCCCCATGGTCATCGAGCACGGCGGGCAGATCCTCTCGTTCCTCTCCACCATCGCCACCTTCAACACGCCCCTGGACGTGACCGTCTCGGAGCTGGCCGTGGAGACCTTCCTGCCGGCCGATCCGGCGACCGCCAAGGCGCTGCACGGCACCGGGTGATCCACTAGCGTCCGGTCCCATGTCAGAACATGAGCGGCCCCCGCACAACAAGACCGGCAGTCTCACCCTGCACATCGGCAACGAGGAACTGGTCATCCGGCAGCGCTACGAAGCGGCCAGCATCGCCAACGACGTTCTGATCGCGGTCTGGTTCCTGATCGGCAGCATCATGTTCTTCTCACCGGAGTGGACCCGTACCGGTACCTGGTGCTTCGTGTTCGGCAGCGTAGAGCTGCTGATCCGCCCCCTCCTCCGGCTGACCCGCCAGCTCCACCTCCGCAAGGCGCACCATGCGGCGCCCGGCACGGCCGCCTCCGACCAGGACTACTGACCGTCCCCTACGGGCCGCTCCCCGACCGGCTCTCCGGGATCTCCCGGAGAGCCGGGTGTAGCTAGCTACACCCGACCAGGAGGCCAGACCCCCACCGCGACAGGCATGCTGCCCGGCTGTCGGCCCCCGCCCGTACCCGGAAGGCTCATGGGTATGACGACAGCGATCGACGCCCCGCAGCCGAGGACCGTCCCGGACCCCGGCCGCACGCCCCGCCGCGCATCCGCCGGCGGCTCCCGGAGTGGCCGGCAGGGCAGCGACTTCTCCGAGCTCTCCGCCCGGATCTCGGCAGCCGGACTGATGAACCGCAGGCCGCTCTACTACGCCGTACGCCTCACCCTGGTCGGGGTGGCCTTCGCCGCCGGCTGGGTGGCCGTGTTCGCCGTGGGCACCTCGTGGTGGCAGCTGGCCGTCGCCGCGTATCTGGGCGTGGTCTACGGCCAGCTGGCGCTCGTCGCCCACGACCTGGCCCACCGCCAGGTCTTCCGCGGCCGCCGGGCCAGCGAACTGTTCGGGCGCGCGGTCGGCAACCTGTGCATAGGCATGTCGTACGGCTGGTGGATGAACAAGCACACCCGCCACCACGCCAACCCCAACCACGAGGACCTCGATCCGGACGTCGCCCCCGACATCCTCGTCTGGTCGCGGGAGCAGGCGACCGAGGCGCGGGGACTGCCCCGGTTCATCGGACGGCACCAGGCCGCGCTGTTCTTCCCGCTGCTGACACTGGAGGGGTTCAACCTGCACGTCTCCAGCTTCCGCGCGCTGCGCCAACCGCATCTGAAGCGCAAGTGGCTGGAGGGCGGCCTGCTGCTGGTGCACACCGCCGCCTACCTGGTGGCGCTGTTCTGGGCGCTGCCGGCCGGTATGGCCTTGGCGGTCCTCTTCCTGCACCACGCGGTCTTCGGCGTCTACCTGGGCAGCATCTTCGCGCCGAACCACAAGGGCATGCCCACCCTCAAGGGCGACGAGCGGCCCGACTTCCTGCGCCGCCAGGTGCTCACCTCCCGCAATGTGCGCGGTGGGCTCCTCACCGACGTGGCGCTGGGCGGCCTCAACTACCAGATCGAGCACCACCTCTTCCCCAGCATGCCGTCCCCGCACCTGCGCAAGGCGCGCCCCCTGGTTCGCGACTACTGCGCCGAGCTGGGCATCTCCTACCACGAGACGGGGCTGGTCGCCTCCTGGCGCGAGGCGATGCGTCATCTGCACGACGTGGGCGCCCCGCTGCGCGAGGACTCCCCCGCCCCGAAGGCGTAACCCTCTCCTGGCGGGCCTCCGGCGCGCAGCCGGGGGCCCTTCACCGGGGCCCCTTTCACAGATGGGGTGCTGCCGGCAGGGGTTCCGCCCCGTGGGGGGCTGCCAAGTGATCGGCGCCCCCGAGAACGCGCGGCTCGGCGGACTCGGCGAGCCAGCGCCGCAGCACCCGGTGCACGGCCTCGGCGCCGACCAGCTCCTCCCCCGGCTCCACCGGCGGCGACAGCTCCAGCGGGGACAGCAGGAATGCGTAGCTCTGCTCACCGCCCAGCCCGCCGTGCGAGCCGACCTGCTCCTCGAAGGCGTGCACGGCGCCGGTTTCGGGGTCGAACGCGGAGTTGACCATGATGTCCGCGGCGTGCGGGAACCGCGCCGTACGCAGCACCGCCGCCGCCGCACCCGGCCCGAACGGGGCCAGCGGATCGCGCCGGCCGACCACCTCGCCGGTCTCCAGCCGGTACTCGCACCCACCGGAGCCCAGCACCACCGGACCGTGCTCGGCACTGTGCACCAGCACGAAACCGATGCCCGGATGCTCGGCCAGCGTGGGCAGCAGCGCGGGGCGCAGTTCGTCGACGCGCTCCCGGGTCAGCCGCCCGGGGTGCTCGGGGACGGAGATCAGCCCCAGGTTGCCGGAGGCCAGCACGACGGGCCCGGTGTCGCGCCGCGGCTTGCGGGGCGCCTCCTGGCCGGACTCCTCGGGGCGGCGCCGCGCGGCACGGGCCGCCGCGCGTGCCTCCGAGCCGCTGGCCGTACGCCCGGCGCGGCGGGGCACCTGGAGCCCGCTGCCCGCCCGTACCAGGTCATCCAGCGACAGCCCGTATGCCTCCTCGAACGTCTCCCCCGGGCTCTGTCCGTGGTCGGAGAGCAGCACGAGCCGGTAGGGGCGTGGGGCGCGCTCGGCGACCTTCGCGATGAGCCGCACCGATCTGTCCAGCCGGCGCAGCACCTGCCGGGTGTCGCGGCCACGCGGCCCGGAGTGGTGTGCCACCTCGTCGTAGCCGACCAGGTCGGCGTAGACGGCGGTACGGCAGCTGAGCATGTCGCCGAGCACGGCGGCCACCACCACGTCCCGCTCGACGACGGTGGCGAAGGCCCGGATGAACGGGTACAGCCCGCCCCGGCCCACCCGCGGCCGCTCGCGGCGCAGCAGCGCACGCGTGGACTGGACGATCTCGCGGAACACCTCGGCGACGAACGAGACGGCGGTCCGGGTGGCGTTGGCGGGGTCGGAGAAGTAGGCGAAGTAACCGGCCCGGGACCGGGTCTCCTTGCCTCGGCGTGCCGAGACCGACAGCACCAGCGCCACCTGCCGGGCGCCACCGGTGAACAGGTTGCCGCGACTGGCGCCGCCCTGCGCCAGCAGCCCCAGATCACCGGTGCGCTCGACGGCACGGCGCTGGAGCTCGGCGGCGCTGGTGGGCCGGTTGCTGACGACGACCTCGCCGGTCTCCTTCTCGTACCAGCGGAAGGCGGGCACGTCCTCGTTGCTGCCGTGCAGGATGCCCAGCTGGCTGGCGCCGGTCTGGCTGGACCAGTCGGTGCGCCAGCGGGTGAGCCGGTGAGTGCGCCCGTACAGCTCGGCCACGGCGGGCATCAGCGGTTCGCCGCCCTCCGGGGCCTCCAGCGCCTCCTTGAGCACCGCGTGGCCGAGCCCGTCGAGCTGGAGGAAGACCGTGCCCGGTGTGCTCGGCGGTGCGCCCTGCCCCTCCCTGCGCCTCCTGCGGCCCGCGATCCGGGCGAGCCGGTGCCGGTAGGCGCGGTCGTCCCGTACCACCAGGAAGGCGTTGGTCGCCGAGGAGGCGGCGGACATGACGGCGGCCACCACGACGGCCATCGACGGATCGGCACTCCCCCTGCCGTAGGGGATCAGGGACAGTGCCAGCCACAGCAGCGAGCCGTTGAGGAAGAAGACGAGCAGCCCGAGGACGAGGGCGGGCACCAGCAGGAAGGCCCGTACCAGCAGCGGCCACACCAGTGCGCTCAGCAGCCCGAAGGCACCGGCGCCCGCTGCGGCGGTGATACCGATCACGGTGGCGCTGTCGCCGCCGCGGGACTGGAGCTGGAAGTCCGGCAGCACCCCGGCGAGCACGAGCATCGTGAGGGTACTCACCAGCCAGACGGCTCCGACGCGCAACGAGGCGGCACCCAGCCTGCGCCACGGTATGCGGGAGACGCGCACGTCCGTCGGGTCACCTCCCTCACGGCTGATGGGACAACCTCCACTTTTGCACAGTCTCGTCCGCGGGCAGGACGGCGCTCGAAGCGTTCGGAAGGCTCGGGAGGAAGTGCATGCCCGGAACGGGCGACGGGCTCGGAACGACAGGGGCGGTGCGGTCCTGGCACCAAGGCGGCGGCACGGGCGCGCCGGTGCACGCTTAGGCTCGTAGGTGCCCTGTGCAGCCCGGACGGCCCCGAGGAGGATGAGCGCACGTGCCGGTCGAGGTCACCTGGTGGGGTCACGCCACCGCCACCGTGCGGGACTCGGGGGTCACGGTGCTGACGGACCCGCTGCTGGTGCGCCGCCTGGCTCATCTGCGCCGCAGGCGCGGCGCGCTGCCGCCGCCGGACGCGGTCCGGGCCGATCTGGTGCTCGTCTCCCATCTGCACGCCGACCATCTGCATCCGGGGTCGCTGGCCATGCTGGCTCCGGGCACCCGTGTCGTCGTCCCGCGCGGCGCGGTGCACGCGGTGCCCGGGCTGCGGCGGCTGGCACCGCTGCTGCGGCTGACCGAGGTGGTCCCGGGCGACGAGGTCGCGGTGGGCCCGGTGACCGTAAGGGCGGTCCCCGCCGCGCACGACGGGCGGCGGCTGCCGGTGGGGCGGCAGGTCTCACCCGCGCTGGGGTTCGTCGTCTCGGGCGAGGAGCGTACCTACTTCGCCGGTGACACCGGGCTGTTCGACGGGATGGCGGAGGCGGTCGGCGACGTGGACACGGCACTGCTCCCGGTCGGCGGCTGGGGGCCCTTCCTCGGGGAAGGGCACCTGGACGCGCGCCGAGCCGCCGAGGCGCTGACCCGGCTGCGCCCGCGCAGCGCGGTACCGGTGCACTTCGGCACCTACTGGCCGGTCGGTCTCGACGCGGTCAGACCGCACGAGTTCCATGCGCCCGGGGCCGAGTTCAAGCGGCTGGCCGCGCGGCCGGCACCGCAGGTGGCGGTGCATCTGCTGGAGCACGGGCAGAGCGTACGACTGGGGGCGAACAGGTGAACGGTACTGCGCTCGTGGACGGTCTGAGCGCGGTCGCCCACACCGTCTCGGAGGCGGTGGTACGCCCTCCAGAGTCCACCCAGCAGGCGTTGGGCTACCCCTCGCTGTTCCTGCTGGTGGTGCTCGGCTCGCTGGTGCCCGTCGTCCCGACCGGGGCGCTGGTCAGCGGCGCCGCCGTGGTGGCGCTGCACCAGAGCCTGCCGGTGTTCGCCCTGCTCGCCGTCTTCGGCGTCGCCTCGGTCGCCGCCTTCCTCGGCGACCTCGGGCTGTACTGGCTGGGCAAACGCGGGATCGGCTCCAAGAACGGCTCCCGCTGGCTGTCGGCGCTCCGCGAGCGGGCCGCACCCGAACGGCTCGCCCAGGCCGACGCACGGCTGCGCGAACACGGGGTGGCGGTGCTGGTCGTCTCCCGGCTGATCCCCGCAGGCCGCATCCCCGTGATGCTCGCCTGTCTGCTGTCCCGGATGCGGGTGCGGGAGTTCGCCCGCGGCGACGTACTGGCCTGTTTGGCGTGGGCCGCCGTCTACCAGCTCATCGGTGTCGCGGGAGGCTCCCTCTTCCCCCGCCCCTGGGAGGGCGTCGTCGCGGCCGTCGCGCTGACGCTGCTGGTGAGCTCGGCACCATCGGTGTGGCGCCGCCTGCGCGGGTCACGGGCCTAGAGGGAAGACCGCGGGTCGCCGGGCGGCGTGGGGGAAGGGACGGGGAGGCGTCAGGCGGGCTCCAGCACCCTGGAGGCCCCCACCGGGAGGTCCCACAGGTCCTCGCGAGGGCGTTCGGCCTTGCGCCAGGCTGCCCGCACGCGGATGAGCGGTTCCAGCGGGGGCTCGCCCGAGAGCAGGAAGGTGGACCAGTGCATGGGTGCCATCCGGCGCGCGCCCACGTCCTGGCAGGCGAGCACCGCCTCCTCGGGGTCGGTGTGCACGGGGCGCAGCATCCAGCGCGGGTCGTAGGCACCGATGGGCATCAGGGCCAGGTCGATGTCCGGGTAGCGGCGGCCGATCTCGCCGAACCAGTGCCCGTATCCGGTGTCACCCGCGAAGTACACCCGCTGCCCGTGCTGGTCGGTCAGCACCCAGCCGCCCCACAGGGAGCGGCAGGTGTCGGTGAGGGTGCGCTTGGACCAGTGGTGGGCGGGCACGAAGTCGAACCGCACCCGCGCCCGAGCCCCGGTCTTCGATTCGGTGGCGCCCCCGGCGGCGGGCAGTTCGGCGCCCTCCCACCAGTCGAGCTCGGTGACGGTGGTGAAGCCGCGCTTGCGGCACCACGCGCCCAGCCCCGCCGGTACGAACAGCGGGGTGGAGCGCGGAAGTCTGCGCAGCGTCGGGGCGTCCAGATGGTCGTAGTGATTGTGCGAGATGACGACGGCGTCCACCTTCGGCAGATCCTGCCAGGCCACGCCGACAGGGGTGATACGCGCCGGGGTGCCGAGGATCTTCCGGGACCAGACCGGGTCGGTCAGCACGGTCAGACCGCCGATCCGCACCACCCAGCTGGCGTGCCCCGCCCAGGTGACGGAGACGGTGTCGGGCCCGGGGTCAGGGATCGGGCCCGGCGCGAAGGGGAGCTTGGGGATCTCCTCGGCGAGCGCGGCGCCGATCGGCCGCATGGCGCCCTCGCGGGCGAGCCGGGCCATCGCGCGGACACCGGGCAGCGGGGAGGTGAGCCGGTCCGTGAACGACCGGGGCCAGATGCGGCGGGCCCCGACGGGGCGCGGCGGGGAAAGGGCCGGCGGCGGTGGCTGGACGAGCACGTCGGTGGGACCGCTACGGCCACCGCCCCCGGCGCAGGAGGGCCCCTCGCCCGGTGACGACGGCGCACCGTGCGTGGTGCCGCCGTTGGCGGGCGCGGGCCCTGCCGGTGCGGGTCCGGCCGCCGCGGGCGTTCCGGCCGGGGCTTCGGCCGCGGGGGTGGGGGCGGGAGCTCCGGCCGGCGGGGTCTCGGCCGTCTCGGGGGTTTCCGAGCCCGTGGCCCCGTCGGTCAGGGGGGAGCGCTCGGAGGGCTGCCCGGTCCGTTCGGTCATCTACTGAGGACTCCCATCCGTGAGGTCGACCAGCACCGACTGCACCTGTGCCAACGTCTCGGCCGCGCCCGGCAATTCCCCCGGCTCCGGTCGGGCAGTCGCCCCGGACCCTCCGGTGCCCACCGGCCGGTCTGCGGCCCGGTCGGCGGCGGGGAGGGCGGCGGCCGGCAGTTCGGTGGTCAGCCGCACCCGCAGCTCGTGCGGGTCGTCGCCGAAGCGGTGCCCGCCCAGCGCGTACGGGCCCAGCCGCCGCACCAGCTCCGCCTCCAGCCCGGCGGCGTCGGTGATACCGCGCCGGGCCAGCCGGGGCCGGAACGGATCGAGGTCGGCGTACAGATGTCGTCCCAGGTGCGGGGGACGGCAGAGCGCGCCCGCCCCGGTGACCGCCTGGTGCAGCGCGCGGGCCAGTCCGCCGTGCAGCCGGGCCGCCTCGGCACGCCGGGACAGCAGCTCGGCGGGCTCACGCAGCGCCTCGGCGGCGGCCTCCGCCGCCGGGCCGGGCAGGTCGGCGCGGAGCGCGGCCAGCACCTCGTGCACCCGTTCACCGAGGAGCCGCCCGCGGCCCGTGGCGGGGACCCGGGCGATGGCGGGGGGCGGGCCGGGCCGTCGGGGCGCGGCACCGGCTCCGGTCCCGAACGTGGACTCGAACGCGGCCTCGAGGCCGGCGAGCACCACCACATGGTCGGCCCGACCCGCCTCGGTGAGCATTTCGGCAGGGCTGACCACGACGGTGTCGTGCGGATCGTGCGAGGTGTCCCGCCAGGTCTCGTCACTGACGATCAGCAGCCCCTCGGCGACGGCCGCCTCGCACACCTCGTGCAGCAGTTCGGGCGGCGGGGCCGTCCCGGTGACGTCGTCGGCGACGGAGAGCACCAACGCCTGCGGGACCTCGCCCGCCGCGCGGGTCCTGCGCACGGCCTCCAGCAGCGCGAAAGGATCCGGGATCCCGCCGCACTCCACGGGCACCGGCACGGTGTGCACCGCCCGGCCGAGCAGCCGCGCCTGCTCCGCGTACCAGGGCGGGCACGGATGCGGGAGCAGCACACCGCCGGTCCCCCGCTCGCCGGCACCTCCTCCGGTGCCCGTGCCGGCTCCGGCCGCCGCGGCCAGGACGGCGAGCAGCAGCAGAGGGCCACCGGGCGCGACGGCGACCTGCGCGGGCTCGGTCGGCAGCCCGCGCCGGTCCCAGTAGCCGCACGCGCCCTCGCGCACAGCGGTCGCCGACGGCGCCGCGCGGGGACCCGCGCTGTCCGAGTCGCCCTGGTCCGGCCGCATCCGTCTCAGCCTCCACCGCTTATCTGACAACCTTTCTTGCGTACACCTTGGCAGACGGCGGTGACACCGGCAGCGGCGACACGTGCGCTCCTGCGCGCGTGCCGCCCGCGTGTGCGTCGCGGCTCAGGCAGCGGCGGGGGCGTGGGTGCGGTGCCCACGCGGGGTCCGGGTGGCCTCGCGGCGGTGCGGCCCGTGCCGCACGGCGCCCTGCCGGGTCTTCTCCCGGTGGGCCGTCTCGTGCCGCGCCGGCTCGCGGCGCACCGTCTCCCCCTCACGGCGGGACCCCTCGCGTTCGAGCCGCCGGTCGTTCTCGACCTCTTGGTGGATACGGCGGCAGGTGCGGCTGATGAGCCGGGAGACGTGCATCTGGGAGATGCCGAACTGTTCGGCGATGCGGCTTTGGGTCATGTCGCAGAAGAACCGCATGTAGAGGATGCGGCGTTCACGCTCCGGCAGCCGTGCGAGCCGTGGTTTGACGGCCTCGCGGTAGACGACCTGGTCGAAGCCCGGCTCGCGGTTGCCGAGCGTGTCGGCGAGAGAGTAGCCGTCGTCGGCACCGGGCATCTCGGCGTCCAGGGAGAGCGTGCTGTAGCTCTCCAGCGCCTCCATGCCCAGCAGTACGTCCTCCTCGCTGAGGCCGCAGTGCTCGGCGATGCGCCGCACGGACGGGCTGCGCCCGTCCAGGGAGTAGCTGAGCTCGCGCTGGCTGTTGCGCACCCGGTTGCGGAGTTCCTGGATCCGCCGGGGTACGTGCAGCCCCCACATGTGGTCGCGGAAGTGCCGTTTCACCTCGCCGACGATGGTGGGGATCGCGAAGCTCTCGAAGGCGCAGCCACGGGAGATGTCGTAGCGCGCGACGGCCTTCACCAGTCCCAGCGCCGCCACCTGTTCGAGGTCTTCCAGTGCCTCACCGCGGTTGCGGAAGTGCCTGGCCAGCCGCCCTGCCATCGGCATCCAGGCCCGCACCACGCGCTGGCGGAGCTCTTCCTTCTCGGGTCCTTCGGGCAGTTCGGCGATGCGTCGGAACTCGGCGGTGGTGTCGGGGGCGTCGTCGTGGGGGTGCTTGGAGCGTGTCGTACGAACGTTCATCAGCTGTGCTCCCGTAGCGGTCGCGTCGTCTGACGGTCACCGCGGCAGCGAAGGCACGTGCGGGGGACCGAGGCGCACAGGTCGCTCCCGCGGAAGGTGCCTTCTTTCCGAAGCACGAGTGTGCGGGTGCCCGACCCGTCGAACCGCAAACCCGGCCGCGGCGATCCGTCCACGGAACCTCCACCCGACATCCGCACCGCCGCCAGGATCGCCAACTGCCTTTGTCCGCACGGGTGTCGGCCGGGCCGCACGGGGTACGTCGTCCCCTCCCGCAGGGCGAGAGACGAAGAGGCGAGGCCATGACGTCCAAGGAAGAGGGCCCACAGACGGAGCGGTTGGTGAGCGACGTCATGACGCCGGCGGCGACGACCGTGCGCCCCGACGCGACCCTGGTGGAGGCCGCGCAACTGATGCGGGCACAGGAGATCGGCGACGTGCTGGTCGTCAAGGACGGCAAGCTGCTGGGGCTGCTCACCGACCGGGACATCACGCTGCGCGCGGTGGCCGACGGCGTGGATCCGCTGAGTGTGAACTGTCTGTCGGCCTGTACGCCCGCCCCGGTGACCGTCACACCCGGCACCCGGATCGAGGCGGCGGCGGAGCTGATGCGCACCCATGCGGTGCGGCGGCTGCCGGTACTGGAGGACGGCAGACTCGCCGGGATGGTGAGCCTCGGCGACCTGGCGCAGGCGAGCGATCCCGGCTCGACGCTGGCCCACATCAGCCGCCGCGCGCCGGACACCTGGTCCGAGGAGGGCGCGGCCGGCCGACGGTGACCGGCACCCGCTCCTCGACCCGAGAGCGAGAGTAAGAGTGTCCACATTTCGGAATCTTCTTGCTCGCATGGCAAGACACCAGGCTACAGTGCGTGCATGGCACACGAGACCGCCGTGTACACCCACGGCCACCACGAGTCCGTCCTGCGCTCGCACCGCTGGCGCACCGCCGCCAACTCCGCCGCGTACCTGCTCGACCAACTGCGCCCGGACCACCGTGTCCTCGACATCGGCTGCGGCCCCGGCACGATCACCGCCGACCTCGCGGCGCTGGTCCCGCAGGGCTCGGTCACCGGGCTGGACGCGGCGGCCGGGGTGCTGGAGCAGGCGCGCGCGACCGCGGCGGAACGCGGCGTGGCCAACGTCGGGTTCACCACCGGCGACGTGCACGCGCTCGACTTTCCCGACGACTCCTTCGACGTCGTCCACGCCCACCAGACCCTCCAGCACGTGGGCGACCCGGTGGGTGCGCTGCGTCAGATGCGGCGGGTATGCGTACCCGGCGGAGTGGTGGCCGTCCGGGACGCGGACTACGGGGGCATGTTCTGGTATCCGCAGACGCCCGGTATGGACGTCTGGCTGGATCTCTACCGCCGGGTCGCACAGGCCAACGGGGGCGTTCCGGATGCCGGACGACGGCTGCACGCGTGGGCGCGCGAGGCCGGCTTCGACGATGTCACCGTCACCACGAGCACCTGGTGTTTCAGTACCCCGGAGGAGCGTGCGTGGTGGAGCGAGCTGTGGGCGGACCGCACCGTGGCCTCCAGCTATGCCGCCGTCGCCGTCGACGGCGGCCTGGCCACCGAGAACGGGCTGCATGAGATCGCCGAAGCGTGGCGGGCCTGGGGCAGGGAGGCCGACGGTTGGTTCACCGTCGTCCACGGCGAGATCCTCTGCCGGGTGTGAGAGCCGCCGACGCGGCACCGCACGAGTGCGCAACTGCGCACGTGGACCCCGTGGTTCGGCACGGCGGGCGGCCCCGCTCTAGGGTGGGGCCATGGATATTCTGGGGACCTCGCTGCGCATCTGCGTCGACGATCTGGACGCCGCCGTACCGGTGTACGAAAGACTGGCAAGCGCGGAGGCGATGCGCTTCCAGAACGGCCCGGTGGAGGTCGCCGCCGTCGGCCCCTTCTTCCTGATGAGCGGCCCCGAGGAGCACCTCAACGTGCTCAGCAAGGTCAAGGCGACCCTCGCGGTGCAGGACGTGGACGACGCGCTGGCCGATCTGCACACCGTGGGAGCGCAGGTCATCGCGGGCCCCAAGCCCACCCCCATCGGCCGCAACCTGGTCGCCCGCCACCCCGACGGCAGCGTCTTCGAGTACGTGGACCGGAAGCAGGGGGCAGCAACCGAGCAGTAGCCCCCCGCGCGATCCGTCAGGGCCGCATCCGGAAGTCGTAGCGGGCAGGGAGGGGATCGGCTGTCAGCGCCGCCCAGGTGTCGCTCAGCACCTCCTCGCCCTCCCGCAGATCCTCCACCTCGAAACCGGCGTCGAAGAGCGCCCGAGCGCCCTTGACGTCGCCCTGCGCCAGCAGCACACGGGCGCGCAGCAGTTGGCAGCGCCCCCGGGCGCGCAGTTCGTCACAGAGCCCGTCCAGCACGCTCTCGGCGTCCCCTGCGCGGTCCTCGGCCAGCAGCACCTCGACCGCCTCCCGCGCGAGCGCGGCGAGTGCCGCGGCACCGAGGGGGTCGTCGGCGTCGAGCCGTTCGCCGGCGTCCCGCACGGCCGCCATGTAGCGCTCGGCGGCGCGGGCCCCGTTCCCGTCCTGCTGGTCGGCGACGGCCAGACAGCGCAACGCGGGCCAGTACACGCCCTGTTCGAGGGACCGCTCCCAGCTGCGGACCGCCTGCGAGCGGTCACCCGCGTGCCACTGCGCCACACCCAGGTGATGATCCAACTCGCGCCGGGCCGCCTTGCCCGCCGCGTCCACGGTCGGCTCCGCGTCCGCGGACTCCAGCAGCTCACGCCATTCGGCCGCGACCAGCGTGGGCCCCGGAGGCACCTGATCAGGGCCGCACGGCAGGGTGCCGGTGTGCAGCAGTTCGCGCCACGGCCGCTGCTGGGCACCGAGCGTCCCGGGCGGGAACGGTGTACCCGGAAGAGTGAAGCCGGCGCGCTCCACCTCCAGCGCTCCCCACCCCGAACCGCACGCCAGCCACCCGTCCGTCGGCCCGCCCTCCGGTTCGACGTCCGCCTGCGGCCGCCATGCCGCGTAGGCCGCCTCCACCGCGCCGCGCGGCAGCGCCTCCTCCAGCCGCCGCTCGGTGTGGGTCCGGGCGGCCGACCAGTCGGCGCCGTGCACCGTCTCGGCGTCGGCACTCAGCGGCCCGTACGCCTCCAGCCAGGAGAACTCGCCGCCCGCCTCCAGCGGCAGATGTTCGAGCTGGGTACGGGCGAGCCCCGCCTGGATCTCCACATAGCCGGGCGTGCCCGGTTCGGTCAGCCACTGCTGCCAGCGCCTGCCGCCGGGTCCGGCGCCCCAGACGAACAGCTTGCGGCCGCGCAGCAGATCCGTCGAGGTCTGGACGAGCCCTCGGCCCTTCTCGTCGAGCGAGGCGATCCACTTCCGGGAGCTCTCGGGCACCTCGTAGAAGTAGTCGGCGGGAAACCGGCTGTGCAGCGGGTAGGTCAGATCGGTGCCCTCCCACTCGGGCACCGGTATCCGCCGCAGCCTGCGCTCGTACGCGAAATACCAGGTCTCCTCGGCAGGGGCGAGGACCCGCGCCCCCGGGTCCTCGGGCACGGCGATGTTGGACCACCAGTAGACCGGCACCGTGCGGTGGTGCGGGTTGCGGACGCGGACCCCGACGTACAGGAAGTCCGACTCCTCCGGCAGCCACAGGTCCACCTGGAACGGGGTGTCGCGCAGCCGCTCCCACTCCCACAGCCGCACCATCGCACCGTCCCCGCCCGGCGCGGGCACCCGGGCCGCGTGCAGCGGAGCGCAGGAGAGCGTCGTATGGCCGGTCGCGCCGATGTTCCACTCGACACCGCCGGAGAACCAGGCCCCGTTGAGGGCGAAGTCGGCGGGCTGCAGCACGGGGTTCACATACAGCAGTTCCCGCGCGGTCGGCTTGTGGAAGAGGGAGGCGAGCCGGCCGCCGAGACCGGGGTGGACGGTGGCGCGCAGCCGGTCGTTCTCCAGAACGAGCGTGTCGAGCCGGGTGTGGGTGCGCTGCCGCCCGTAGCCGTCGAGAACGCGGGTGGGCAGCACCGAACGCAGCGGCCCGTACCCGACCTGCCGCGCCATCCCGGGCGGCAGCGCGGCGCGGTCCGCCTCGGTGAGCGTGTGGGCCTCGTCCAGCGGCAGCAGTGCGGGCAGCGGATTCTCGGGGCCGAGCGGCGCGGCGGGCAGGGTCCGGGTGCTGCGTCGTACGGTCGTGGCCACGGCAACCTCGCTTCTTCCATACGTCGTCAACGGGCGCCGCCGCCTGACCGGGACCCCCCGATGACCATGGAACACGCTCCACTGCCCACGCGCCAGATCCTTTCGGCGGCATCGGCAGCCGCATCCAGCCCGTACGGCTGCGCCACGCTGCGACTGCAGACGCAGATGCGAGGCCGACGCCGATGCGGCTAGGACTCCAGATACCGCAGGACCGCCAGAATCCTTCGGCTGTAGCCGGTGGTCTGCGACAGCTCCAGCTTGTCGAAGACAGCACCCAGGTTCTTCTCCACCGCGCTCAGCGAGATGTGCAGCTTCTGCGCGATGGCCGTGTTGGTGTGCCCCTGGGCCAGGGCCTCCAGAACGCTGCGCTCCCGTGGGGTGAGGCGGGCCAGCGGATCTCCGTGCGTGGTGCGGAAGACCAACTGCCGCACCACCTCAGGGTCGATGACGGCACCGCCCGCGTGGATGCGCTCCAAAGCGTCCAGGAACTCCTCGACCTGTGCGACGCGGTCCTTGAGGAGATACCCCACCCGTTCGGCGTTGGCCGACAGGAGTTGAGCCGCGTAGTTGCGCTCGATGTGCTGCGAGAGCACCAGTACGCCGACCTGCGGCCAGCGCTCGCGGATCTCCAGCGCCGCCCGCAGGCCCTCGTCGGTGTGTGTGGGAGGCATCCGGATGTCGAGGACGACCATGTCCGGCTGCCGCGCCGCCATCTGCGCCAGCAGCGGTTCCGCTTCGCCGAACGCGGCCGGTACCTCGTGGCCCTCCTCGACGAGCAGCCGCACCAGCCCCTCCCGCAACAGGGTCGAGTCCTCGGCGATCATCACGTGCATGGCAGCTCCGCGGTAATGGTGGTCGGTCCTCCAGGGGGGCTGTCGACGTGCAGCGCGCCGTCGAGCGCCGCCACCCGGCTGCGCAGGCCCCTCAGCCCACTGCCGAGGGGATCGGCTCCGCCTTTGCCGTCGTCCTGGACACGCACCACGAGCACCCGGGGAAGGCCGGTGCCGGGACGCCGGCGAAGCGTCACTCCCACGGAGACGGCCGTGGCACCGGAGTGCTTGGCCGCGTTGGTCACCGACTCCGACACCACGAAGTACGCGGCCGTCTCCACGGGCTGCGGCAGCGGCTCCCCGACGTCGAACTCGATGCGCACGGGGACGGCGCACCGCTCGGACACCCCACCGAGCGCCTCGTGAAGCCCCAGGCTGTCCAGCGCCGAGGGGTAGATCCGCCAGGCCACTTCGCGCAGCTCGGTGACGATGTCCTGCGACTCCTGGTGCGCCTGGCGCAGCAGCGCTTCGGCCTGCCCGGGATCGCGGCCCCTGCGGGCGCGGCCGAGCAGCATGGCGAGCGCCACCAGGCGCTGCTGCATCCCGTCGTGCAGATCCCGCTCGATACGACGGCGTTCGGCGTCCACCGCGTGCACGACGGCCGCCCTGCTGGTGGCCAGTTCATCGATACGGCGCCGCAGCAACTCCCGCTCCGAGGGTCCGAAGCACTCCCGGGCGCTGCGTGCGTCCAGCTTGCTGAGCGAGCGGAGCCCCTGGATGTCGAGGAAGAGCAACACGCCCCCGAGGAGCAACTGCACCAGCAGATCCTCCACGCCGAACGCGCCCTGCACCGTCCGCAGCGCCGTCAGACCCGCCAGGGTGACGCCGAAGCCCAGCAGAAGGAGCACCACGGCGCACAGCAGTCCCGTACCACTGCGGACGGCGAGATAGCGCAACAGCTTCTGGCCGGACACCCTGTAGTGCTCGGGGAAGCGGTCGCCGAAGAAGACGGACCGGCGGGCCCGTTCCACTCCCGAGAGCCCCCGCGCTCCAGCCGTGAGCCGGCCGAGGGCACCGCCGCGGGTGGCCGGCCACAGCAGGAACGGGCCGAGAGCGGCACCGGCGAGGACGAGGTACGCGAAGCCGAGCAGCGCCGTGCAGCAGCCGAGGAGGACGCCGAGCAGCCTCAGCGGCCAGGGGGCGGGTGCGGCGGCGCTCACCTCGGCGTCCACTCCCCCGGCTTCCACTCCCCCGGCATCCCGCACGGGGTCGGAACCCGGTACCGGCCTGCGGCCGGGACGGTGGCGCTCGGAACCGGCGTGAACAGCCATCAGACGCGGCGGTGCTTGGCACGGCGGTGGCCGCGCACCCGTACGGTCACGTACACCGCGAGGGCGAGCACCACCAGCACCAGCACGGCCTTGGAGACGATCCCGACGTAGGTCTCCACCAGGTCCCACTGGTCACCCAGCCAGTAACCGGCCAGTACCAGGACGGAGTTCCAGATCAGACTGCCCAGCATGGTCAGCGTGACCATCACGGGCAACGGCATGCGCTCCACCCCGGCCGGAATGGAGACGAGACTGCGGAAGATCGGCACCATACGGCCGAAGAAGACCGCCTTGGTGCCGTGCTTCGCGAACCACGCCTCCGTGCGCTCCAGGTCGGACAGCTTCACCAGCGGCAGCTTCGCCCAGATGGCGCGCATACGGTCGCGGCCGAAGAGCCTGCCGATCCAGTACAGGACCACGGCGCCCACGACCGAACCGAGTGTCGTCCAAAAGAGCGCCGACGCCAGACTGAGCACCCCCTGGCCGGCGGCGAACCCCGTCAGCGGCAGGATCACCTCGCTCGGCAGCGGTGGGAACAGATTCTCCAGCGCGATGGCCAGGCCGGCTCCGGGACCGCCCATGGTGTCGACGAGGTCGGCGGCCCAGCCGGCGATACCGCCGGCCGGCTCGCTCGGCAGGGCCTGGGAGGTGAGATGCACAGAGGTCTCCACGAAGATCTTCACGGGCGGGTTCTCAGGGGGCACGGCACGGGTGACGCCTGCCGGGCAGCGGCTCCGCACAGCGGCGGCGCCGCCGTCGGGTCGCTCCCGGAGCCGGTTTCCCGGGGCCGGAGCCCCGATGCCCGCTACGCTAGGAACCCGGGTTCGCCGCCGGTATGGGGATCGCCGTCGGACCCCTTCCGGTTCCCCGCATCCCGCACCGTGCGGAAAACCGCAGCACCGCCGCTGCCCTCACCCGGCCTCGTGGGTCGTGCTCTGCCGCAGCGCGCCGGCGGCGGAATAACCGGCGGGTGCCGGAAGATCGGTCAGGCGCCAACCGGGGACCGGCGCCGGCTCGTCCAGGGCGCTGACATACGTGACGGAAGGGTCCTCGCCGAGCCCGGTTCCCGTGCCTTTGAGATACGCCTCCTTCCGGGTCCAGCAGCGTGCGAACACGGCGGGCAACGCGGTGGTGTCCTCGACCGCCGCCAGCTCGGCCTGCTCGCGGGGGTGCAGCGCGGTCATCGTCTCGCGCGCGGAGGCGACACTCGGGTACTCCTCCACGTCCACGCCCACGGGCACGGCGGCGAACGCCAGCATCACGACATCCCCCGCGTGCGAAAGGGAGAAGTGCACCGGATCGCCGGGCACGGTCGGTCTGCCGTGCGGGCCCCCGCACACGGGGCAGTCCGCACGGGTCAACCGCACCTCGGCCGGGTCCAGCTCCAGCAGCGCGCCCAGCTCCCTGCGCAACGCCAGATGCGCCACCAGATAGCGCTCACGGTCGACAGGGCGGATGAACGCCGCCGCACGCTCCCGCTCCTCCCGCGAGAGCGGTGCCAGAGCACCGGAGGCCCTGGTCTCGGCAGCGTGCTCGGAGACGCGGAGCACATGGATGGCGGGAGAGCGGGCGGGATCGTCGATGCCGGGTACGACGCTCGTCATGTCGCGACCGTACCCGAACGGGGGACGGCGGCGCTGCCGCGCCCTCGCGTTCCCGCGAACCCCGGAGGACCCCGGCGGTCTGGGCCGCGGGCGGTAGAAAACCACTCGGGAACCCGCGGTCAGCGCCGTAGCGTTGCAAGGCCTGCCCACCGCACAACCGCAGCCGCACAAGACCGCCTGGAATGGTGACGTGACCGACGCCGACCCCATTTCTGCCGCCCTGTTCCCTCCCACCCTGCCCGTGCTCACCGAGATGAGCCATACGGCCGACGGCCGCGACTGGCTCGCCGGGCTCCCCGCGCTGGTGGAGCAGATGCGCGAGCGCTGGAAGCTGCGACTGGGCACCCCCTTCCACGGGGGCAGTTGCTCCTGGGTGGCACCCGCCGAGCGACCGGACGGCACCCGTGCCGTACTCAAACTGACCTGGCCCCACCCGGAGGCCCGCACCGAGGGCGCCGCCCTCCGACTGTGGGACGGGAACGGTGCCGTACGGGTGCTGGAGCAGGACGCGGAGCTCTTCGCGCTGCTGCTGGAGCGTGTGGAGCCCGGCACCGAACTGGGCGGCGCCGACCACCTTCCGGCCGACGAACGGCTGCTCATGGCAGCAGACGTACTCCGCCGGCTGTGGGACGCGGACCCGGCCGAGGCGACCGCGCTCGGCGTGGGCCCGGTCGCGGACACGA
The DNA here is from genome assembly GCF_018070605.1 of Streptomyces sp. B15. Taxonomy (NCBI): domain Bacteria; kingdom Bacillati; phylum Actinomycetota; class Actinomycetes; order Kitasatosporales; family Streptomycetaceae; genus Streptomyces; species Streptomyces sp. B15. The sequence continues at coordinate 84,500 of NZ_JAGPXJ010000013.1, read as the reverse complement.
CCGCCACCTGGGCCGACCTCGCCGAGCGGCAGGCCGCCCGCGACTGGCCCCCGCAGCTCGACGCGGGGCTCTACCGGCCGGCCGCCGAGCTGTTCCGCGAACTGCCGCGCTCCGCCCGGCGCGAGGTCCTGCTGCACGGAGACTTCAACCCCGGCAACCTGCTGGCGGCCGGGCGCGCTCCGTGGCTGGCCATCGACGCCAAGCCGATGACCGGCGACCCCGCCTTCGATCCCTGGCCTCTGCTCGAACAGGTCGACGACCCCTTCGAGCATCCCGACCCGCACCGCGTGCTCCGCCACCGCACGGCGCTGCTCGCCGACGCGCTCGGGGAGGACACCGACCGGGTGCGCGCCTGGTCGATGGCGCGCCATGTCGAATACGCGCTGTGGTCGGTCGACGAGGACGACGACCTGGAGCACAGCATCACGCTGCTGCGCCAGGCCCGGACCCTGGCGGATGTCGCCGGCCTGTGACCCCGGACCGTCCCGCCGTCTCAGTCCGAGACGAGGCGCAGGATCGCGGTGCCGTCGGCCCCTGCCGCCACCTGCAGCACGACCGCGCCGTCCACCTTGTCGGGTGCCCCGCCCACCCCGCCGCACGAGCTGCTGCTGCCGCCGCTGCGGAAGACGGCTGTGCAGCCGCTGCCCTTACCGCTCGCCTCGCCGCTCGTTCTTCCGCTGCCGGAGGTCACCTTGTAGGCGACCCGGTTCTTGCCGACCTCGGTCAGAAACAGCTTGGCGGGCTTTCCCGCGATCTTGAAGCGGATCGTCACCGGTTCGGACACCGCGATCTCGCAGTTTCCGTCCGAGCAGGCCTCGTGGTCGCTCCCGTCAGCCGCTGTCACGGTGGGGGACGGACTGGCCGAGGTGGCGGCAGGGCTCTTGGCCGCGCCCGAGGCCGGCGGCTTGGCGCTGTCGGCGTCCTCGTCGGCATCACCGCAGCCGGCCACAGCCGGCACGCAGAGCGCGGCCAGCGCGGCGAGACCGGCCATACGCCGAAACCGCACCGCCGTGACCGGAGCCGGTCTCACGTTCGCCCCACCGTGCTTCCCCACCTCGCCCACCCTCCGGCACGTTGCCGAAACCATGAGTCCCCCGTCTCCCGTTACGCCCTGCCCGTCCTGCCCGAGCAGTCGCCCTTCCGTGTTACTCCCCTGTGCCACCGCCCGCCAGTTCCACCGCTACATCGAGCTGACCGACGTGCCGCGCGTACTCCTGCAGCACATGGAAGAGGATCCAGGCGAGGGTCGGGGCCTCCTCCTCGGTGGGGAAGCGGCCACCGACCGCGGCACGTTCCTCGAGCCGTGCGGCCGCCGTGACCTGCCGGGAGCGGTCGCACTGCGCGTGGAAGGCGTCGAGCACCTGCTGGGTGCTCATCTCCTCGGGCACGTGCCAACGGTCCCGCACATCCCCCGAGCGCCGGTCGCCCCATGGATCGGAGACCTGCTCGGCCGCGAAGCCCCAGTTCAGCCAGCGCTGTTCGACGTACTGCAGATGCCGGATCAGCTCCAGCGGGGTCCACCCCGAGGGGAGCTGGGTGGAGCGCAGATCCTCCTCGGACAGGGCTGCCGCCTTGCGCAGCAGGGTGCGGCGGTAGTGGTCGAGATAGCCCTCCAGCAGTTCGTGCGGGTCGGCAACGGTCGGAGCGGGCTCCGACTCGGGGAGCGGCGGAATGCTCATGAGCGCAGTTCCAGCGGGGGGACGTCCTCGCGGCGCAGGCCGAAGGTGTGGGAGTACAGCGACAGTTCGGCCTCCACCGCGCGCACGATGGTGTCGGCCCTGCGGAAGCCGTGTCCCTCCCCCTCGAAGGCGAGGTAGGCGTGGCTGACCCCTCTGCCCTTGACCTGTTCGAGGAAACGCTCGCACTGCACGGGCGGGCAGATCACATCGTCGAGCCCCTGGAGCAGCAGGAAGGGAACGGCGATCCGCTGCGCCTGGTGCAGTGGGGAGCGCTCGCGGTATCTGCCCGGTACCTCGGCGAGCGGGCCGACCAGGGATTCCAGATACTGCGACTCGAAGTCGTGGGTCTCCCCCGTCGCCCAGCCCGTCAGGTCGAGGATGGGGTAGGTGACGGTGCCGCAGGCGTACAGGCCCTCCGCGAGGGGGGAGGTGAGCGAGGCGGCGCTGGTCCAACCGCCCGCGCTGCCGCCCCGGATGGCCAGCCGCGCCGGGTCGGCGGTGCCCTCGCGGGCGAGGGTGCGGGCGACCGCGGCGCAGTCCTCGACGTCGACGACGCCCCACTGCTGCCGCAGCCGGTTGCGGTACTCCCTCCCGTAACCGGTGGAGCCGCCGTAGTTGACCTCCGCCACGCCGATGCCGCGCGAGGTGAAGTAGGCGATCTCCAGATCGAGCACCAGGGGGGCGCGGCTGGTGGGCCCGCCGTGCACCCACACCACGTACGGCGGCAGTTCGCCGGCCGGGGCCATGTGGTCGGGGTGGTGGGGCGGGTAGATGTGGGCGTGGATGTCGCGGCCGTCGGGCCCGGTGAAGGTGCGGATCTGCGGTTCCGGGTAGTAGGCCGGGTCCACATGGTCCTTGTGGTGGGAGGCCAGTACGACGGTGTGGCCCGTGCGGGTGTCCAGCTCGACGATCTCGTAGGAGGTGCGGGGGCCGGCGGCGACACCGGTGACGCGGGAGTCGATGACGGCGAGGAAGGGCGCCCACTCGGTCCAGGGCCCGGCCGCGTCGACCAGTTCACCCGTCTCCGGGTCGAGCACGCCGAGGCGCTGTGCGCCGCGCCCGTGCAGTGCGGCCACCAGCCCGCCGGGCAGCGGTGCGAACCAGCGCTGGCCGATCTTCCAGGCGGCGCCGGCGAACTCTTCCTCGCGGGGGCACAGCGGCACCCGCGGTACGGCGGGGCCCCGGCCCGGCTCGGCGGCCTCGGCCGTCTCGGCGGCTTCGACGTCCACCCGCTGGAGGTTCCACCAGCCGCCGGCGTCCGAGGCGATCAGCAGCGAGCCGTCGGTGGAGAACTCGGCCTGCGCCACCGACTCCTCGGGCCCGCCCGCGACCGCGCGCGGGGTCTCCAGCGTGCCGTCTTCCCGGATCCGCGCGGTCATGGCGCGGGTGCCGTCCCAGGGCATGGCCGGGTGGTCCCAGGCCAGCCAGGCCAGGCGGCGGCCGTCCGGGGAGAGCCGCGGCCCGGTCAGGAACCGGTCGCCGTCCCCGGTCAGCTCCCGCACCCGCCCGCGGTCCTCGGCGGCCGAGCCGTCCAACGGCACGGCGGCCAGCACCCGGCGCACGTCGGTGGGCCCCTCCCCGGTGAACTCCTCCAGCACGCACCACGCTTCGCCGCGCTCGGGGAGCACCACCGGATCGCACCAGCGCAGCCCGCCGTCGGTGGCCTCCGACAGCGGGGTGAGGGGCCGGGGGCGGGCGTCGGGGGCGTCGGGTTCCAGCGCGTAGAGCCGCTGGTCGGCGAAGTGGGTGAAGACGATCAGCGGCCCACCCTCGCTCCGGGGTGCACCGGCCCAGGGCAGACCGCCGTACTCGATCACGCGGTTGCGCACGTTCCACGGCGCGGGCAGCACACTGACCGGGGGGTGTTGCCCGTCGGCCGCGAGCCGCAGCAGAGCGCGGCGCCCGCCTTCCTCGGGGCGCGGCTCGGTCCACCACAGTTCCTCGCCGACGGAGCCGAGGAACTCGGGCCGCCCGTCGTGCGCGGCGACGGTGCCGGCGTCGATCGGTGAGGGCCAGGTGCCGTAGGGGGCCTGGACGGTCATGAGGGTCAGTCTCCTGACGGGGTGGTCGCGTCGCGGTCTGTGGCGGTGGCGGTGGCGGTGGCGGTGCCGAGCAGGGTGCGGTCCAGGACGCGGATGCCGAAGTGCAGGGCCTCGACGGGCACCCGCTCGTCCACACCGTGGAACAGCGCCTGGTAGTCGAAGCCCTCGGGCAGCTTGAGAGGGGTGAAGCCGTAGCCGACGATGCCGAGCCGGGAGAACTGCTTGGCGTCGGTGCCGCCCGACATGCAGTACGGCACCGCGTGTGCGCCCGGGTCGAAGTGTTCGAGCGCTTCGCCCATGGCGGCGAACAGCGGGGAGTCGACGGGCGCTTGGAGCGGGATCTCGCGGTGCTGGAACTCCCAGCGCACATCGGGGCCGGTGAGGGTGTCGAGGGTGGCGTGGAACTCCTCTTCGGCACCGGGCAGCATCCGGCCGTCCACCCGCGCCTTGGCCGTTCCGGGGATCACATTGACCTTGTAACCGGCCTCCAGCATGGTCGGGTTGGCGCTGTTGCGCACGGTCGGCTCGATCAGCGCGGCGGCCGGGCCGAGCTGGGCGAGCAGCGCGTCCACCTCGGCGTCCTGCGCGTCGCGGCCGAGCGGCCGCAGCCCGTGCAGTTCGGCGAGGCGGGCGAGCGCGGCCCGCACGGTGGGGGTGAGCCGTACGGGCCATTCGTGCTCGCCGATGCGGTGGACGGCGGCGGCGAGGCGGCTGACCGCGTTGTGGTGGTTGACCTTGGAGCCGTGACCGGCCCTGCCGTGTGCGGTCAGTTCGAGCCAGGCGGTGCCGCGCTCCCCCGCCGCCACGGGGTAGAGCCGCATGCCCGGCCCGGCGTGGAAGGTGAAGGCGCCGGACTCGCTGATGCCTTCGGTGCAGCCCTCGAACAGCTCGGGGTGCTCCCGCACCAGGAAGTCCGAGCCGAACTCCGCGCTGTCTTCCTCGTCGGCGGTGAAGGCGAGGACGATGTCGCGGGGCGGCCGGACCCCCGCGCGGGCCCAGGCGCGCACCAGGCTCAGTGCCATCGCGTCGGCGTTCTTCATGTCGATGGCACCCCGGCCCCACACCACACCGTCCCGGACCTCGCCGGAGAAGGGGTGCACGGTCCAGTCGGCGGGCTCGGCCGGGACCACATCGAGATGGCCGTGCAGCAGCAGTGCCCCCGCGGTGGGATCGGTGCCCTCGATCCTGGCCACCACATTGGTCCGTCCGGGCTTCTTCTCCAGCAGCCGCGGCTCGATGCCCGCGTCGGCGAGTCCGGAGGCGACGTACTCGGCGGCCGCGCGCTCGTTGCCCTCGCCGCCGCCGCGGTTGGTGGTGTCCAGGCGGATCAGCTCCGAGGTCGCCCGCACCACCTCCTCGAAGACCTGCGCGTCGAGGTGGCTCTGCCGTGGCCCAGGCGTCATCGTGCTCTCTTCCGGTTCCCTCGACGCGGACTGCTCGGTCAGCTCAGCCATACTGCTCCTCCACCGCCGCGGAGACGACGGTCGTGACCGCCTTGAAGCAGCGGATCGTCTCGTAGGCGCTGGGCGCGGTGTAGGCCACCCGGCGTTCGCCCGTGCGCTCCACGCCCGGCACGACCGTGGCGGCCCCCACCAGGTGCTCCGCGTCGAACTCGATCTCGACGGTGTGCGGTTCGGGCTCGGGCGGGGTGCGGCGCACCGCCAGCGGCGCGGCGCGGCGGGCCGCTTCCCGGATGTCGGCGGCGGTGCGGGCCGGGGGCCGGCAGACCGCGGCGTACCGCGACACATGGTCCTTGACGGCGACGCCCAACGCCTCGGGTGCGTAGCCCTTGGCGTCCTCGACGGTGCGGTCGTCACCGGTCACCAGGATGACGGGTACGCCGAACTCGGTGGCCACCAGCGTGTTGAGGCATCCCTCGCTGGCCCGTACGCCGTCGGCCCACACCCCGGTCAGGGAGTTGGCGAGGTAGGTGTGGGCGAGGACGCCTTCGCTGCCTGCGCCGGTGTGGTAGCCGATATAGGCGACGCCGTCCACGTCGCCGTGCTGGATGCCCTCGACCATCGACAGCGACTTGTGCCGGCCGGTGATCATCTCGGCCCGTTCGTCCAGCTTCTCCAGCAGGAGGTTGCGCATCGTCCAGTGCGCCTCGTTGATCAGCACCTCGTCAGCGCCTGCCTCGAAGAACCCCCGGACGGCGGCGTCGACGTCCGAGGTGAACATCGACCGGCAGCGCTCCCACTGCGGCGTGCCCGGCAGGACGTCGGCCGGCCAGGTGACTCCCGTTGCGCCCTCCATGTCGGCGCTGATGAGGATCTTCATGCGCGGAACGTTACGCGGTAGCCAAGCGCCAGGACACCCCTGTGGATAACTCCACTGGTCCACACCACTCGTTTTCACTCCGGCGGGTGAGAACGCTCTGCGCACCCTCCGCTGACCTGCGCATTCAGCACCGCGAGTGCAGGGTCGTCCCGGTCGACGGGACGATGCACCTCCACCACCGGGCAACCGAGTTCCCGTATCCGCGCGAGCACCGGCGCCGCCGCCTCCGGCTCCGCACGGCCCAACATCCGCGGCAGCCGCACGCCCAGGTCGGCCCCCTCGGGGAACCGGCCGTACGGGCCGAAGCCGGGCACGACACGGGTACCGCGCAGTGCCCGCTGCCGTTGAAGCCGCGCGGTCCCGGTGGCCAGTACCAGCAGCCGGAAGGGCGCGGGTGCCGCCAGGGGGTAGCCCCACCACAGCACGTCCGCGCGGGCACCGCCGGGTGCCGGCACGCGAGCGCGGCCCGCCATCGCCTCGCCGGACCCCGCCAGATCCCCGATGCCGGCGAGCCAGTGGTGGTCACCGGGGCGCGCGGCGGCGTTCAAGGCGCCGGTCACCGGCAGCAGTTCGCCCGCGGCTGCGCCCAGCGCGTCTTTGCGGCGGTGTCCGAACAGCGCCCGCGCTCCGGCGCTCCAGTGCGCCACGGTGCCGCGCGCGTCGATGGCCACCGCGGCGGTCGGAAGGCAACCGCGCACGGCGACGAGGGTCTCCGCCGTGCCGGGGGTCTTTGCCCTCCAGGCCGCTCGGCCGGCGTACGGCTCGCTTCCCATCGGACCAGTCCTCTCTCCCGGCGACGGCCGGTCCCGCCGCGACGGCGCGGCCTGCACCACCGTAGAGCCGGAGCGCAACGACCGGGCGGGTGACGCCCGAACGGGGGACGCGCCGCGAGGCGGGCAGCCGCTTCCGGGCGGCGGCAGGCGCCCCGTCCCTACGCCGCCGGGCCGCCGGGCAACCGGGCCGGCCCGTGCTCAGTCCTCGTGGCCCAGTTGCAGGTCGCGCTCCGTGCGCCCGCCGCCGGCGATCTGCAGGACGGTGGCGACCGGCGGATAGCCGGCGGCCACCACCGTGTACTCGCCCGAGGCCAGGTCGACGAAGCGGAAGATACCGTCGGCGCCGGTCGTCGCCGTGTCGACGACGTTGCCCGCGGCGTCCAGCAGCGTCACCCTGGCGTCCTCGACGGGGCGCCCGCCGGTGGCCCGGACGGTACCGCGCAGTACGGCGCCACCCGCGAGCTCGACGTCCTGCCGGGTCTCGCGGGACGCCTGTACGGAGACGGGCAGTGCGGCCGGGCGGTAGACGGGCGCGCTGGCCGCCAACGTGTACTCCCCGGCCACGAGTTCGGTGATGACGTAGCAGCCTTCCCGGCTGCTACGGGTGGTGGCGACCACCTCGCCGCGTACATCGGTGAGCGTGACGATGGCGTCCTTGACGGGGTTGCCGTCGGCCGTCAGCACGCTGCCCGCCAGCCTGCCCGCTCCGCCGAGCACCACATCGAGGTCGACGGGACGTTCGCCCACGGTGACGCTGACCGCACGCGGCTGGTGCCCGCCGGCCGCCGCGATCAGTACATAGGAGCCTTCACCGGGGGTGCTCAGCGCGTACCGCCCGTTCTCCTCCGTGGCGCCACGTCCGATCTGCCGTCCCGCGGTGTCGACGAGGGTGAGTGCCGCGCGGGGGACGGCGCTGCCGTCGTGGTGCCGGACGGTGCCGCAGACCGGGACGCCCGCCGCGTACGGCGCGGGCTGCGCCTGGAGGTGCGGTGCCGCGCGATCGGCGTCGGGCGCGGACGCTGCGGGCGCTTCGGCGGTACGGGCCGACGGCACAGGCGTGTGCTGGGACACCAGGGGTTTCTCCTTGAGGAAGAGGGACAGTGCCAGCCCGAGGACGAGCACCGGAACGAGGTAGAGGAAGATCCGCGGCATGGCGTCCGCGTACGCGTGGACGTAGCCGTCACGCAGTGGTGCGGGCAGCGCGCGCACGAGCTGCGGGGTGATGGAGTCCGGGTCGGGCACCTCGCCCTGGCCGCGGGGGAGTTCGCGGGCGAGGGCGTCCGCGAGCCGGTGCGCGAGGAGGGTGCCGAAGAGGGCGGCGCCGACGCTGCCGCCGATCTGCCGGAAGTAGTTGTTGGCACTGGTGGCGGCCCCGATGTCGGCGGGGCGTACCGAGTTCTGCACGGCCAGCACCAGCACCGGCAGCACGAAGCCGATGCCGAGGCCGAGGATGCCCGACCAGACACCGAAGACCTGCCGCGAGGTGTCCTCGTCCAGCTTGGACAGCAGCCACATGCCCTCGGCCGAGAGGGCGCAGCCGAGGATGGGGAAGATCTTGTAGCGCCCGGTACGGGAGATGAGCTGACCGGACAGCAGGGACGAGACGACGACCCCGCACATCAGCGGCAGCATCAGCAACCCCGACGAGGTGGCGCTGACGCCCTCGACCATCTGCAGGAAGCTGGGCAGATAGCTGGCGGCGCCGAACAGCGCGATGCCGATGGCAGCGCCCACCAGTCCGGTGACGTTGAAGACGGAGTCGCGGAACAGCCGCAGCGGCAGTACGGGTTCGGGCGCGAAGCGCTCGGCGACGAGGAAGAGGACTCCGCTGATCAGCGCGCCGGCGGCGAGCCCGACGATGACGCGGTCGTCCCAGTCGTAGGTCGTACCGCCCCAGCTGGTGAGCAGCACCAGGCAGGTGGAGAACACCGCGATCAGCAGGGCGCCGAGGATGTCGAGCCTGGGGCGGACACGGGCGCGCGGCAGTTCGAGGGCGAAGGAGGTGACCAGGAGGGCGAGCAGGCCGACCGGCACGTTGAACCAGAAGCACCAGCGCCAGGACAGGTCGTCGGTGAACCAGCCGCCCAGCAGCGGACCGGCGACGGAGGCCAGCCCGAAGGCGGCGCCGATCAGACCCATGTAGCGCCCGCGTTCCCGGGCCGGTACGACGTCCGCGATGATCGCTTGGACGCCGATCATGAGTCCGCCCGCGCCGGTGCCCTGCACCGCCCGGTAGATGATCAGCTCCTCCATCGATCCGGCCCAGCCGGCGAGGGCCGAACCGACGGTGAAGACGCCGATGGCGAAGAGGAAGAGCCCCTTGCGGCCGAACAGATCGCCAAGCTTGCCGTAGATGGGCAGCCCGATGGTCGCTGCGAGCAGATAGGCGGTGACGGCCCAGGACATCTGCCGCAGGCCGTCGAGTTCGCCGACGATCTTGGGGAGTGCCGTGGCGACGATGGTCTGTTCGAGCGCCGCCAGCAGCAGCGACAGCATCAGTGCCCCGAAGACCAGCCTGAGGCGGCGCGGGGAGAGCGAGACCTGCGGTGAACCGTCGTCCGGCACCGCCGCGTCGGGTCCGGGGAACGGCCGGTGCGGGCCGGGCGCGGGGGCCGACCGAGTCGCAGCAGACGAGGGAGTCGGCTGTGCCGACGGCGGTGCGGTCGGCGCCCCGACCGCACCGAACCTCCCAGCATCCGCAGCCCCGCCAGGCGCGGCAGGGCCCCCAGACTCTGCAGCCCCCGCAGTACCCGCCGTTGCTGCAACCCCAGCAGCACCCGCAGGCCCAGCAGCCCCCATCGGCGCTTCAGACTCCGCAGCACCCACAGCACCCACAGGCCCCGCAGCGCCCGCAGTCCCAGCAGCAGCCTCAGCACCCGCAGGCGCGGGCGCCCATACAGGCGTGGCCTGCACCGGAATCTCACGCCGGCCCGGCAGTTCCAGGGTGACCTCGACGGCGGCCGGGGCGGCCGTGGCGGGAGTGACCCGGGCACCGCCCCGGGCGCCGGGGCCGCCCGCGCGAACTCCCGCCCCTGGCACGGGATTCTCGTCGTCCCTGCTGTCGAGGATCGCCCCGCCGGTCCCGCCCATCGCACTCCCCTTGCCGCTGCTGCTGGGGGAGTATTTCTCGCATTGCACGACAAGAGCGTTCAAGCACGGTTCGGCTGCGCGGCGTGGGGCCGGCGGGAACGAATTCGGTTGCCCGAGGCGTCCGTCACCGTGCCGAGCAGGGGTTTTCGCCGAGGCGGAGGATCAGCGGCGCAGCAGCACTCTTCGGCGGAAACCACCCGATCCGGTGAGTGCGCGCCGCGCCGCGAGACCCCGGGTGCGGGGCACGGGTCAGCCGGTCTGCTCCATCCTGGTGGCCAGCCGCTGCAGCACCTCGTCGTAGATCCGGGCCAGGCCCTTGGGTGCGAAGGTCTTCTCGAAGAAACCGCCGATACCGCCCGCGCCGTTCCAGACCGTCGTCACGGTGACCCGGGCCGTCTTCTCCTCGCTGCCCGGGGTCACCCGCCAGGTGGTGACCATGGAGGAGTTGCGGTCCTTCTCGACCAGTTCACCGTCCTCGGGCTCGGTGACGTCGAGCAGGCAGTCACGGATGCGCTTGCTGGTCGCCCGGAGCTTCCAGTGCACGAGGGTGCCCTCGCCGTCGCCGCCCTCCTTGACCTCGTACTCGCTGAAGTGGTCGGGAAGCAGCTCGGCCCGGGTCCCGCTGTAGTCGGCCAGCGCATCGAACACCTCATCGGGCCCGGCGGCGATCTCCCGCTGCGTGGTCGCCTCGACCTGCGCCATGACTCCTCCTGTGGTTGGACGGCCTGTGTTGGGACGGCCTGTGGTGGACGAGGTGGCCAGCCAATCACCCTCGGGTCGGCTCCCCAAATCCGCCTTGACACGTTCGGTGCGAACGAGTGTTCTATTCTGAGGACGAAGAAGCGACAGTGCCGCCAGAGGGACGCGACACCACCACCGAGGAGGCCGACGATGCGCTGGGACGAGCTGAGGGACACGGACGAGCACAGCCGGACCGCGGCGCCCGCCCTCTTCGGCACCTCCGCCGTGACGAGCAGGACGTTCGACACCCCGGAGTTCCGCGGCATGACCTTCCACGAGGTACGGGCCCGCTCGCTGGTGAACCGGGTACCCGGCGCCTCACGGATGCCGTTCGAATGGACCGTGAACCCCTATCGGGGCTGCTCCCACGCCTGCGTCTACTGCTTCGCACGCAGGACGCACAGCTATCTGGACCTGGACACGGGAGAGGGCTTCGACACCCAGATCGTCGTCAAGGTGAACGCGCCCGAACTGCTGCGCAAGGAGCTGAGCAGCTCCCGCTGGCGCGGCCAGCACATCGCCATGGGCACGAACGTCGACTGTTATCAGCGGGCGGAAGGACGCTATCGGTTGATGCCGGGCATTCTGACCGCCCTGCGCGACTACGCGAATCCCTTCTCCATCCTCACCAAGGGCACACTCATCCTTCGCGATCTCGACCTGTTGCGCTCTGCCGCCGCCATCGCGGACGTCGGGATCTCGGTGTCCGTGGGCTTCACGGACGAGGAGTTGTGGCGCACGGTGGAGCCCGGCACCCCGGCTCCGCAGCGGAGGCTCGATGTCGTACGCACGCTCGCGCAGCACGGTATTCCGTGCGGGGTGCTGATGGCTCCGGTGATCCCGTTCCTGGGCGACTCGCCGGCGCAGCTGCGTACGACCGTGCGCGCCATCGCCGCGGCCGGGGCCACCTCCGTCACTCCGCTCGCGCTGCATCTGCGGCCGGGAGCCCGCGAGTGGTACTTCCGGTGGCTGCACCAGCACCATCCGCAGCTGGTGCGGCACTACGAGGCGCTCTACTCGGGCGGCGCGTACGCGCCCAAGTGGTACCAGCGGCGCATCACGCGGCAGGTGCACGAGCTGGCCGCCGAGTACGGCGTGGGGCCCTCGACGTCCGGCGCGGCCCGGCGGATCGAGCCGGACGCACCGAACTCGCCCGGCGGCGCGGTGCCCGGCGGCGCCCAGCTCGAAGCCCCGGCGCTCGACGACGCAGAACTCGACGCCCCGGAGCTCGCCGACGCCGGGGAAAACCACTGCACACAGCTCACTCTGCTCTGACAGCATGCGCCGCATGTCATCGTCGCCCACTCACATCATCGCCCCCCAGGGCCTCGCGCCCGGCAACGGCTACAGCCATCTCGTCATCGCGGAGGGCAGGCTGGCCGCGATATCCGGGCAGATCGCGCTCGACGCGGACGGCAAGGTCGTCGGCGAGGGCGACCCCGAAGCCCAGGCGGAGCAGGTGTTCGCCAACCTGGAGCGCTGTCTGCGGGAGGCCGGAGCCGGCTTCACCGACGTCGTGAAGTTCACCTTCTTCGTGACCGACCTGTCCGTCATGCCCGCGCTGCGTGCCGTACGCGACCGGTATCTCGACCCGGGGCGGCTCCCCGCGAGCAGCGCCGTGCAGGTGGCCGGGCTGATACGGCCGGAACTTCTCATGGAGGTCGAAGCGTTCGCCGTGCTCCCGCCGGGATGACCGCTCCGGGCGGACCACCCGGCAGCGACTCGGGCATACGTGGACGAATCGGCGTGTCCCAGGACGAAAAGGCGTTGAACGGATAATTTCCTCGAAGGGGCATGTCCCTGGCCATCGCTCCCTGGCCACGACCGCACGCCGACCGCCTCGCCCTGGAGATCTGGAGCGCCCGTATGCGCCTGATGCTGGTCCACCCGAGTGCGCTGATGTACTCCGAAATCTTCCTCCGTCTGGAGCCGCTCGGGCTCGAACGCGTCGCCGCCGCCGCCAGGGAGGCCGGACACCAGGTACGCGTGGTGGACCTGCAGGTGCTGGACCGGAAGCTGCTGGAGAGGGAGCTGCGCTCCTACCAGCCCGAGGCGCTGGGCATCTCCCTCAACTATCTGGCCAACATCCCCGAGGCCATCGGGATCGCCCAGAGCGCCAAGGCGGCCGCCCCGGGGTGCTTCGTCTTCTTCGGGGGGCACAGCATCTCCTTCGTCGGCGACCATGTGCTGGAGCAGGCCGAGGGCGCGGTCGACGCGATCGCCCGGGGAGAGGGCGAGACCGTCATCGTGCCGCTGCTGGAGGCCGCACGGGACAAGGCGGCGCACACCGTGCCCGGCGTGGTGACGGCGGACGGGCGCGGCCCGGCGCCCAAGATGCTCGACAGCATCGACCGGCCGCGCCCCGCCCGGGACCTGATGCGCCGCCGCAACCGCTACTTCATCGGCGAGCTCGACCCCTGTGCCTCCATCGAGTTCACCCGCGGCTGCCCCTGGGACTGCTCGTTCTGCTCCGCGTGGACGTTCTACGGCCGCAGCTACCGGCGGGCCGCGCCGGAGGCGGCCGCCGAGGAGATGGCCTCCATCCGCGAGCCGAACGTCTTCATCGTCGACGACGTCGCCTTCATCAAGCCCGACCACGGCCACGGCATCGCCGCCGAGCTGGAGCGCCGCAACGTCCGCAAGCGGTACTACCTGGAGACCCGCGCGGACGTCCTGCTGCGCAACGAGGAGGTCTTCGAGCGCTGGACCCGGCTGGGGCTGAAGTACATGTTCCTCGGCATGGAGGCGCTGGACGCCGAGGGGCTCGACCAGTTCCGCAAGCGCATCAGCCCGGACGAGAACTTCAAGGCGCTGGAGACGGCGCGCCGTATGGGCATCAGCGTGGCGATCAACCTGATCGTCGATCCGGGCTGGGACGAGGAGCAGTTCCGTCTGGTGCGCGAGTTCGCCCTGGCGGTACCGGAGATCGTGCACCTGACCGTCATGACGCCGTACCCCGGCACGGAGGTGTGGCACACCGAGGGCCGCCAGCTCACCACGCGCGACTACCGGCTCTTCGACATCCAGCACGCCGTCGTGCCCACCCGGCTGCCGCTGGAGCAGTTCTACCGGGAGCTGGTCAGCACCCAGGCCGTCATCAACCGCAAGCACCTGGGGCTGCGCACGGCCATCGGCGCGATGCGCGTCCTCGGCCGCAATCTGGCACACGGCCAGACGAACTTCGCCCACATGCTGTGGAAGTTCGGCCGCGTCTACAACGCCGACCGGCAGCTGGCCGATCACGCGCGCCCGGTCACCTACGAGCTGCCCGTCCCCGAGCGCCGTGGAGCGCCCGGCCGCAAGGAACTGTTCGTCCACACGATCGGCCGCTCCGGCACCCGCACCCAGCAGAGCGGGCAACCGACGGGGCAGCAGACCGGACAGCAGGCCGACCCCGCACCGCCGCAGTAGTCCTCAGCCCACCGGGTCCTCGCGCGGCGGCGCGTCGTCGTTGCCGCGCCGGATGGTGCGCAGCGGACGCCCGGGCCGCCAGGTGCGGAAGACGATCTGCTCCCCCTCGATGGTCACCCGCACCACTTCGGTGACCTCCACCCGGAAGAGATGGAAGACCTCGGGCACCTCGCCCGCGGGCACGCCCGCGGCCCAGCTCGCCATCTCCCCCGGGTCGTCCGTGACCTCCACCGCGCGCCCCGAGACCCGTACGTCCCCGCCGTCCATCTCCGTGCCGGAGCCGGGGTTGGCGTGCATCGCGAAGTGGGGGTCCCGGCGCAGGTCCAGCGCTTTGAGCGAGTTCGGCATCATCCCGAGCCACATCTGACCCGCCCGGAAGTCCGCCTCCAGCCCCGTCAGCCGCGGTGACCCGTCCTTGCGCAGGGTGGCCAGTACATGGTGCGTGTACTTCCGGAAGCGCTGCTCCACCGTCTCGGCGAACGCGGGTTCCGCCTTGTGGAACTCGGCCCAGCTCGCGCCGGGTGCGGACAGCTCTTCCCTGGTGTGCGTCCTCGTCATGGCACCACCTTGACGCGGTAACCGGACATCTTCCGTCGGGTATCGCGTGTCGGCCGGAGGAAAATCCGGTGCCGAGCCGCACGGCCTTGGACCACCCTCGTTCCATGCGAGTACGAGAGATGACCGAGGACGACATCGACGCCGTGTCCGAAGTACGGGTGCGCGGGTGGCAGTACGCCTATCGGGGGCTGGTCCCGCAGGACTATCTGGAGGAGATGTCGCCTGCCGAGGACGCGCAGCGGCGCCGGGGCCACTTCGGCGCGAGCCGGGGATTCGTGCACAACGTGGTCGCCGAGGACGACACCGCGGGCGGCGGGGTCACAGGCTGGGCAGCGGTGGGGCCGTACCGCACCTCGGACGCCGTACCGCGACCGGGAGCGCCCGGCGAGGACGAGGAGCTGTACGCGCTGTATGTGCGTCCGGAGCACATCGGGACCGGTGTGGGCCGGCTGCTCCTGGCCTCGGTCCTCGACGGGGCCGCAGCACGCGGCTGCCCCCGGATGTTCCTGTGGGTCCTGGCGGGCAACGCCCGTGCCCGCCGCTTCTACGAGCGGGCGGGTTTTGCCGCCGACGGCCGCACCGACACCTTCCTGGTCGGGGGCGCGCAGGTGCCCGACGTCCGCTACGTGCGCGTCCTGACCGGGGAGTGAGAAGGGGGCGTGGAGCATCAGGCCGGGATGCGGGCCAGCGCCGCCTTCGCGGAGGGGGAGAGGCGGTGGTGTTCGGCTGCCGCGTCGAGGACCGGGATGGCGCGCTTGTCACCCAGCGCGCCGAGGCCGACGACGCAGGCCTCGGCGATCGGCCAGTAGTGCAGGGGCCCGATCAGCAGCCTCTGGAGGACGTTGATGAGGGTGGGCACCGACTCCGGGGCGCGCAGCGCGGTCAGCAGGCGTACCGGGTAGAGCGCGTAGGCGGTGCGCAGTTCGTTGGTGGCCAGGGCCGCCGCGGCCTTGGCCGTACGGGGGTCGCGCAGCCGTTCCAGCGCCTGGGCCGCGCTGGCGCAGCAGACCGGGTCTCGGTAGTTCAGCATGAAGACCAGGGTCTCGAAGGCCCTCCTGTCCCCCGCGCTGCCCAGCGCGAAGGCCGCGATCTCGCGGGCCCACAGCGGCCGTTCGGTCTCCACGAGCACGGCGGCGAGCTGGTCGCGCGCCTCTGTGCTGCGCTGCCTGGCCAGCGTGACCAGACGTGCGTACTCGACGGGCTCGGCCTCGGGCCGCACACGGTCGATCAGCGCTCGGAACGCGTCGCCCACTCCGGCTCCCCCTCACGTGCTGAGTTCCACAGCGGTGGAAGTGTTCCTACCCCTGGCTTTATGGTTACCCACGAGTTAAGGTGCTCATCAGAGCGGTACCCCCGCTCAGGCGGCTTGGTGACGCAGCCGCCGAGAGTGACGTCGGTTCGGCAGTGGGCCCGGCACGCGCCCAGGCGCGTCGGACCCGTACGGACCGCCTCGTGACCGGGCCCCGGGACAGGGCCGCGCAGCGGGGCGTGACCGGTAACTCCCCTGCCCTGCGCGTGCGTACGCCCGCGCGCCCGGTAGTGCACGAAACCCTCACCCTCATCAATCGCGCCCCCTGGCCGGGGGCCTGTGTCACACCCTCTGGAGTCCCCTGATGGACCGTCCTCCCCTGCGCACGATCGCCGTCGTCGGCCTCGGCACGATGGGCACCGGCATCGCCGACATTCTCGCCCGCGCCGGGCGTGAGGTCATCGGCATCGACACGAACGAAGCAGCCGCGCGGCGGGCCGTTGCCGCGCTGGAGTCCTCCACCGCGCGCTCGGTGCAACGCGAGCGGATGACACAGAGCGAGCGCCAGGACGTGCTGGCGCGGTTTCGCACCTTCACCGGCCTCGACGCGGCGGCCGAGGCCGATCTCGTCATCGAGGTGGTGCCGGAGGAGTACGACACCAAGTGCCAGGTGTTCGCGGAACTGGACACCGTCGTCAAGCCGGACACCATTCTGGCGACCGGCACGAACGCGCTGTCCGTGACACGGCTGGCCGCCGACTCCGACCGGCCCGAGCGCGTGCTGGGGCTGCACTTCTTCAATCCGGCACCGGCCATGAAGCTGGTGGAGATCGTCTCCTCGGTGCTCACCTCGCCGCAGGCGGTGGCCGCCGTCACCGAGTTGGCCCGGGAACTGGGCAAGGATCCGATCGCGGTCGGTGACCGTCCCGGATTCGTCGCGGACGGGCTGCTGTTCGGATATCTGAACCAGGCAGCCGCGATGTACGAGTCGCGCTACGCCACTCGCGAGGACATCGACTCCGCCATGAAACTGGGGTGCGGTCTGCCGATGGGCCCGCTCGCCCTCCTCGATCTGATCGGTATCGACACGGCACGCACCGTACTGGAGGCCATGTACGAGCAGTCCCGGGAGAGGCTCCACGCCCCGGCGCCGATCCTGCGACAGCTGAGTGAGGCGGGGCTGACCGGCCGCAAGTCGGGCCGCGGCTTCTACACCTACGCCGCGCCCGGCAGCAGTGAAGTGGTGCCCGACGCCCTCACCCGGGACCCGTCGGCGCCCCGCGCCCAGGGCCGCCCCGTCACCGCGGTGGGCGTCGTGGGCTCGGGGACGATGGCGGGCGGTATCGCCGAGGTCTTCGCCAAGGCTGGCTACCCGACGGTGCTGGCGGCGCGCAGCGAGCAGAAGGCGGCGACGGCCAAGGAGCGCGTCGAGCGGTCGCTGGGGCGCTCGGTCGACAAGGGCCGGATGACGGCCGAGGAGCGGGACGCCACGCTGTCGCGCATCACCCCGGCCGGGTCGCTGGACGCGGTCGCCGAGGTGGACCTGGTGGTCGAGGCGGTGGCCGAAGACCTCGATGTCAAGCGGCAGTTGTTCCGGCGGCTGGACGCGGTCTGCAAGCAGGGTGCCGTACTGGCCACCACCACCTCCTCGCTGCCGGTGGTCGCCTGCGCCCGCGCCACCTCCCGGCCGCACGACGTGATCGGCATGCACTTCTTCAACCCGGCGCCCGCCATGAAGCTGGTCGAGGTGGTCTCCACCGTGCTGACCGACCGGGAGGCCCACGCCACCGTCCGCGAGGTCTGCACCAAGGTCCGCAAGCACCCGGTCGACTGCGGCGACCGCGCCGGCTTCATCGTCAACGCGCTGCTCTTCCCCTACTTGAACAACGCCGTGAAGATGGTCCAGGAGCACTACGCCTCGCTGGACGACATCGACGCGGCGATGAAGCTCGGCGGCGGCTACCCGATGGGCCCCTTCGAACTGCTGGACGTGGTGGGCCTCGATGTCTCGCTCGCCATCGAGCGGGTGCTGCACGAGGAGTTCCGGGACCCGGGGCTGGCACCGGCCCCGCTGCTCGAGCATCTGGTGGCCGCGGGGTGTCTGGGCAGGAAGACAGGGCGCGGCTTCCGCGAGTACGCACGCCGGTGACCGGCGGCGTCGCCGGGTGGGGCGGGCTGCTGGAGCCGTCGGTGAGCAGCACGGCCAACGGCCCGTCCCCCCAGCCTGTAACGGCGTGTAACGTTCACCACATGCCAGAGCCCGAGAAGAACTCCCGTACGACCAGCCAGCGTGCGAACGGTGCCGCGACCCAGCGACTCAGGGTGCGACGCGAGTTGGCCGCCGCTGCGACGGAGCTCTTCGCCACGAAGGGTTACGAAGCGACGACGGTGGATGAGATCGCCGCCGCCGCGGGCGTCGCACGGCGCACCTTCTTCCGGCACTTCCGCTCCAAGGAAGAGGCGATCTTCCCCGACCACGACGACACTCTCGTGCGTGCCCAGGCGGTACTGGAGGCGGCACCCGCCCACGAGCACCCGCTGGACACCGTGTGCCGGGGCATCAAGGAAGTCATGAAGATGTACGCCGCCTCCCCCAAGGGCAGCGTCGAGCGGTACAAGCTCACCCGCGAGGTACCGGCGCTGCGGGAGCGGGAGATCGCCTCGGTGGCCCGCTACGAGCGGCTGTTCACCCGCTATCTTCTGGGCCACTTCGACGAGGAGGCGCACCGCGACGGCGTCAGCGGCTACGACGAGCCGCTGCTGGCCGAGGTCGCCGCCTCAGCGGTGGTGACCGCGCACAACCATGTGCTGCGGCGCTGGTTGCGCTCGGGCGCCGCCGGCGATGTGATGGCGCAGCTCGACCACGCCTTCGCCATCGTGCGGCGTACGTTCGGCACCGGGTTCGGCGCGCACCGGCCCGCCGCCGAGCAGCCCGCGGCGTCCGTGGAGCGCCGGGACGAGGTGCTGGTGACGGTCGCCCGTACCGACGCCCCGCTCGGCGAGATCATGTCCACCATCGAACGCGCGCTCTCCCGGGACTGAGCCTCGCCCCCGGCTTCCCGCGAGGGAGTCGGGTGAATTGCCCCGCCTTCCCGCCCCGCGTACCCGCTCCCGGCGCGGCGAGCCGGAACCATGACGCGAAGGCGACGTGGAGGTGCGGCAGTGTCGATGGCGCCGGGCGGGGCGAAGGGTCCCAGGCACAAGGCGATCAGATCCAGGCCCTGGTTGCGGACCAAGTCCGTCGAGGAGTCGATCCTCGACACCGACGACCCCGAGGGCGGGCTGCGCAAATCGCTCTCGGCGCTCGACCTGACGGTCTTCGGCGTCGGCGTGATCATCGGCACCGGCATCTTCGTCCTGACCGGCCAGGTGGCCAGGTCGACGGCGGGCCCGGCGGTGGCGATCTCGTTCGCCGCGGCCGGTGTGGTGTGCACGCTGGCCGCGCTGTGCTACGCCGAGTTCGCCTCGACCGTTCCGGTGGCCGGCTCCGCCTACACCTTCGCGTACGCCTCACTCGGTGAGCTGCCCGCCTGGATCATCGGCTGGGACCTGGTGCTGGAGCTGGCGCTGGGTTGTGCGGTGGTGGCGGTCGGCTGGTCGGGATATGTGCGTTCCCTGCTGGAGAGCGTCGGGTGGAATCTGCCGGGGTGGCTCTCGGGCAGCAGCGAGCAGGGCGGGTTCGGTTTCGATCTGCTGGCCTGCGTGCTGGTGCTGCTGCTGACGGCCGTTCTGGTGGCCGGGATGAAGCTGTCGGCCCGGGTCACCTCCGCCGTCGTGGCCGTCAAGGTCGGGGTGGTGCTGCTGGTGATCGTCGCCGGGGCCTTCTTCGTCACGGCCGACAACTACGACCCGTTCGTCCCGCCCGCGCAGGGCACCGCGGAGTCCGCCTCCGGGTTCGCCGCGCCGCTGATCCAGCTGATGTCGGGGTACGAGCCGACCACGTTCGGCGTGATGGGCATCTTCACCGGCGCGGCCATCGTCTTCTTCGCCTTCATCGGCTTCGACGTGGTGGCCACGGCCGCCGAGGAGACCCGCAACCCGCAGCGGGACATGCCCCGGGGCATCCTCGGCTCGCTGATCATCTGCACGGTGCTGTATGTCGCGGTCTCGATCGTGGTGACCGGGATGCGCAACTACACCGAGCTGACGGTGGACGCTCCGCTGGCGGACGCGTTCAAGGCCGTGGGCGAGCCGTTCTGGGCCGGACTGATCAGTTTCGGGGCGGCGGTCGGACTGACGACCGTGTGCATGATCCTGCTGCTGGGACAGTCGCGGGTGTTCTTCGCGATGAGCCGGGACGGGCTGCTGCCGCCCTTCTTCGCCCGGGTGCACCCGCACTTCGGCACCCCGTACCGCTCCACGATCCTGCTCGGGGTGCTGGTCGCGGTCGTGGCGGGCTTCGTCAGCCTCTCCGAGCTGGCCGAGCTGGTGAACATCGGCACGCTCTTCGCGTTCGCCGTGGTGGCACTGGGTGTGATCATTCTGCGGCGTACCCGGCCGGATCTGCCGCGCGCCTTCCGTACCCCGCTGGTGCCCGTGCTGCCGATCGCCTCGGTACTGACCTCGCTGTGGCTGATGCTGAACCTTCCGAGTGAGACATGGGCACGGTTCGCCGGCTGGATGGCACTGGGGGCCGTGCTGTACGCCGTCTACGGGCGGCGGAAGAGCCGGCTGCGGCGGGGCGAGGAGCCGACGCCGCACCACGTGCCGTGAGGGCTGCTGCGCTTCCGCCGAGGGGCTGCCCCGGTTTTCGCCGTCGCAGGCTGCGGGTGAGTTGTAGCTGGTCGCGCAGTTGCCCGCGCCCCTGAAGGCCTCAGCTCTTCCGCCTGGGAGTTCTGCTCCCCCAGCCTTCGGCCGGGAGGTGCCCCCAGGGCGCAGGGCCGGCAAGCGCAGCCCCTTGCAGGACACGCAAGCGGCGCGCCTGGGCCGGGGAAGAGGGGCGCTCCTGGAGGGGCCGCGATGATCGATCATCGCTCAGATGAGTAGGGATCGCGCCATGTGAGATTTCGCGGCACGCAGTGTCTTGTGCTCTGGCACTGGGTGTCATAGCTTGGCATCAGTCCGGGCGCTGTCCCCACGGCGAAAACCGTGTGCCCCGGAACGCTTGGCGTCACAAGCGAGCCGCGCACACCCGCGCGAACACCGCAAGAGCCGAACCGACGGCACTGCCTCACCACCGACGTCCCTCAAGCGATCTTGTAACTTCGCGCTTCGCCGGAGGCATACCGTGAACCAGATCCTCGACGCGATCCTCGCGTCCGACACCTCGCCGGAGGACTTCGCCGCCCTCCCGCTGCCCGAGTCCTACCGCGCCGTGACCGTCCACAAGGACGACGCCGGGATGTTCGAAGGGCTGGAGACCCGGGACAAGGACCCGCGCAAGTCACTGCACCTCGACGAGGTGCCGGTGCCCGAACTCGGCCCGGGAGAGGCCCTGGTGGCCGTGATGGCCTCCTCGGTCAACTACAACTCCGTGTGGACCTCGATCTTCGAGCCGCTGTCGACCTTCGGCTTCCTGGAGCGCTACGGCCGCCTCTCGCCGCTGGCCAAGCGGCACGACCTGCCGTACCACATCATCGGGTCCGACCTGGCGGGCGTCGTGCTGCGCACCGGCGCGGGCGTCAACTCCTGGAAGCCGGGCGACGAGGTCGTCGCACACTGCCTCTCCGTCGAACTGGAGTCCGCCGACGGGCACAACGACACGATGCTCGACCCCGAGCAGCGGATCTGGGGCTTCGAGACCAACTTCGGCGGGCTCGCCGAGATCGCGCTGGTCAAGTCCAACCAGCTGATGCCCAAGCCCGACCACCTCAGCTGGGAGGAGGCGGCGGCCCCCGGGCTGGTCAACTCCACCGCCTACCGGCAGCTCGTCTCCCGCAACGGCGCCGGTATGAAGCAGGGCGACAACGTGCTCATCTGGGGTGCCAGCGGCGGACTCGGCTCCTACGCGACCCAGTTCGCGCTGGCCGGCGGCGCCAACCCGATCTGCGTCGTCTCCAGCGAGGAGAAGGCCGAGATCTGCCGCCGGATGGGCGCCGACGCCATCATCGACCGCAAGGCCGAGGGCTACCGGTTCTGGAAGGACGAGCACAACCAGGACCCCAAGGAGTGGAAGCGCTTCGGCAAGCGCATCCGCGAGCTGACCGGCGGCGAGGACGTGGACATCGTCTTCGAGCACCCGGGGCGCGAGACCTTCGGCGCGAGCGTCTACGTCACCCGCAAGGGCGGCACCATCGTCACCTGCGCCTCCACCTCCGGCTACGAGCACAGCTACGACAACCGCTACCTGTGGATGTCGCTGAAGCGGATCGTCGGCTCGCACTTCGCCAACTACCGCGAGGCCTGGGAGGCCAACCGGCTGATAGCCAAGGGCAAGATCCACCCGACGCTCTCCAAGAGCTACCCGCTGGAGGAGACCGGGCAGGCCGCCCACGACGTGCACCGCAACGTGCACCAGGGCAAGGTCGGCGTCCTCGCGCTGGCCCCCGAGGAGGGACTGGGCGTGCGCGACGAGGAGAAGCGGGCGAAGCACCTGGAGGCCATCAACAGGTTCCGGAACGTGTGAGGCGCCCCCATGAGTGAGGAACGGGAGCACAGGAAGCGCGACCGCCCTTGGCTGATGCGCACATACGCCGGCCACTCCACCGCGGAGGCGTCCAACGAGCTGTACCGGCGCAATCTCGAAAAGGGCCAGACCGGGCTGTCCGTCGCCTTCGACCTGCCCACCCAGACCGGCTACGACCCCGACCACGTCCTCGCCCGCGGCGAGGTCGGCCGGGTCGGGGTCCCGGTCTCCCATCTGGGCGACATGCGCAGGCTCTTCGACGGCATCCCGCTGGAGAAGATGAACACCTCCATGACCATCAACGCCACCGCCATGTGGCTGCTGGCGCTCTACCAGGTGGTCGCGGAGGAGCAGGGCGCCGACATCACCCAGCTGACGGGCACGACGCAGAACGACATCGTCAAGGAGTACCTCTCGCGCGGGACGCATGTCTTCCCGCCGGGGCCCTCGCTGCGGCTGACCACCGACATGATCGCCTACACGGTCGCCCACCTGCCCAAGTGGAACCCGGTCAACATCTGCAGCTACCACCTGCAGGAGGCCGGGGCCACGCCGGTGCAGGAGATCTCGTACGCGATGGCGACGGCGATCGCGGTGCTGGACGCGGTACGTGACAGCGGTCAGGTGCCGCCCGAGGAGTTCGGGCGGGTCGTCGCGCGGATCTCGTTCTTCGTGAACGCGGGCGTCCGCTTCGTCGAGGAGATGTGCAAGATGCGGGCCTTCACCCGCATCTGGGACCGGGTCACCAGCGAGCGCTACGGCATCACCGACCCCAAGCAGCGCCGCTTCCGCTACGGCGTGCAGGTCAACTCGCTCGGGCTGACCGAGGCCCAGCCGGAGAACAACGTCCAGCGCATCGTGCTGGAGATGCTGGCCGTCACCCTCTCCAAGGACGCCCGCGCGCGTGCCGTGCAGCTGCCCGCCTGGAACGAGGCGCTGGGTCTGCCCCGCCCCTGGGACCAGCAGTGGTCGCTGCGCATCCAGCAGGTGCTGGCGTACGAGAGCGATCTGCTGGAGTACGAGGACCTGTTCGCCGGCTCGCACGTCGTCGAGGCCAAGGTGGACGCACTGGTGGACGAGTCGCTGGCCGAGATGGCGCGGATCGAGGAGATGGGCGGGGTGATGGCGGCCGTCGAGTCCGGCTACCTCAAGTCCCAGCTGGTCGCCTCGCACGCTCAGCGGCGTGCCCGGATCGAGTCGGGCGAGGAGAAGATCATCGGCGTCAACTGCTACGAGTCGACCGAGCCGAGCCCGCTGACCGCCGATCTGGACACCGCGATCCTCACGGTGGACCCTGCCGGTGAGGCGGCCACCGTGGAGGCCGTCAAGCGCTGGCGGGAGACCCGGGACGAGCCGTTCTGGCGCGAGGGCACCCGCGAGCCGGGACTGCACCCGAGCGCCGAGCAGGCCCTGGCGGCGCTGCGCCAGGCGGCGGCCGGCGACACCAATCTGATGGAGGCCACGCTGGAGTGCGCCCGCGCGGGGGTCACCACCGGGGAGTGGGCGGGCGCGCTGCGCGAGGTCTTCGGCGAGTTCCGCGCGCCGACCGGGGTGAGTTCGGCCCCGGTCGCGGTGACCGCCGAGGAGGGCTCCGAGCTGGCCGCGGTGCGGCAGCAGGTGGAGCGCACCGCCGCGGAGCTGGGCGTCGGAAAGCTGCGGCTGCTGGTGGGCAAGCCGGGGCTCGACGGCCACAGCAACGGTGCCGAACAGATCGCCGTACGGGCCCGGGACGCGGGCTTCGAGGTGGTCTACCAGGGCATCAGGCTCACACCCGAGGAGATCGTCTCGGCGGCGCTCGCCGAGGACGTGCACTGCGTGGGCCTGTCCATCCTCTCCGGCTCGCACACCGAACTGGTGCCCGACGTGCTGGAGCGGATGCGGAAGGCGGGCGCGGCCGACGTCCCCGTGGTCGTGGGCGGAATCATCCCGGCCGCGGACGCACGGGCGCTGCGCGAGGCGGGGGTCGCCGCCGTCTTCACCCCGAAGGACTTCGGGATCACCCGGATCATCGGCCGTATCGTCGACGAGATCCGGACACAGCACAAGCTCGATACGCGCGATGAGCGCAGCGAGCGCGACCAGATGGAACCACTGGAGGTCACCTCGTGAACAGCGACAACCGGCAGCGTGCGCTCCGCCCGCGCCGTTCCTGCCTGGCCGTGCCGGGCAGCAACCCGAGGTTTCTGGAGAAGGCGCAGGGCCTCCCCGCCGACCAGGTCTTCCTCGACCTGGAGGACGCCTGCGCCCCGCTGGCCAAGCCGGAGGCGCGGCACACCATCGTGAAGTTCCTCAACGAGGGCGACTGGAGTGGCAAGACGCGCGTCGTGCGGGTCAACGACTGGACCACCGAGTGGACCTACCGCGACGTGGTGACCGTCGTGGAGGGCGCGGGCGCCAACCTGGACTGCGTGATGCTGCCGAAGGTGCAGGACGCCGCGCAGGTGCAGGCCCTGGACATGCTGCTGACCCAGATCGAGAAGACGGTGGGCCTGGATGTGGGCCGCATCGGCATCGAGGCGCAGATCGAGAACGCCAAGGGCCTGGTGAACGTCGACGAGATCGCCGCGGCCTCGCCCCGGATGGAGACCATCGTCTTCGGCCCGGCCGACTTCATGGCGTCCATCAATATGAAGTCGCTGGTGGTGGGCGAGCAGCCGCCCGGCTATCCGGCCGACGCCTACCACTACATCCTGATGCGGATCCTGATGGCCGCCCGTACCCACGACCTGCAGGCGATCGACGGGCCCTATCTGCAGATCCGCGATGTGGAGGGCTATCGGAAGGTCGCCCAGCGCGCCGCCGCGCTCGGATTCGACGGCAAGTGGGTACTGCACCCGGGCCAGGTGGAGGTGTCCAACGAGGTCTTCTCCCCCTCCCAGGAGGACTACGACCACGCCGAGCTGATTCTGGACGCGTACGAGTACTACACCTCCGAGGCGGGCGGCAAGAAGGGCTCGGCGATGCTCGGCGACGAGATGATCGACGAGGCCAGCCGCAAGATGGCGCTGGTCATCTCCGGCAAGGGCCGCGCCGCCGGCATGCGGCGCACCACCTCCTTCACCCCTCCGGAGGACTGATCCATGCAGTTCGGACGCACCTTTGAAGAGTTCACCGTCGGCGAGACCTACAAGCACTGGCCGGGCAAGACGGTCACCGAGTACGACGACCACCTGTTCTGTCTGCTCACCATGAACCACCACCCGCTGCACCTGGACAGCAACTACGCCGGGTCGACGACCGACTTCGGCAAGAACGTGGTGGTGGGCAACTACATCTACTCGCTGCTGCTGGGCATGTCGGTGCCGGACGTGTCGGGGAAGGCCATCGCCAACCTGGAGATCGAGTCGCTCAAGCACGTGGCGCCGACCTTCCACGGCGACACCGTCTACGGCGAGACGACGGTGCTGGACAAGACCCCGTCGAAGTCGAAGAGCGACCGCGGGATCGTGCACGTCGAGACCAAGGGCTACAAGCAGGACGGCACCCTGGTGTGCGTCTTCCGGCGCAAGGTGATGGTGCCGACCGAGACCTACGTCAAGGAGCGCGGCGGTGAGCAGCCGGGCCGCCCCGAACTGCGCGAGCCGGCGCCGAAGGGCGGTAGGTGAGATGGGACGGCTGGCGCAGACCGAGGGTCTGACGGAGATACAGCAGGAGATCCTCTCGACGGTGCGCAGCTTCGTCGACAAGGAGATCCTGCCGGTCGCCACGGAGCTGGAGCACAAGGACGAGTACCCCAGCGAGATCGTCGAGGGCCTGAAGGAACTGGGCATCTTCGGCCTGATGATTCCCGAGGAGTACGGCGGGCTGGGCGAGTCGCTGCTCACCTACGCGCTGTGCGTGGAGGAGATCGCACGCGGCTGGATGAGCGTCTCCGGCATCATCAACACGCACTTCATCGTGGCGTACATGCTCAAGCAGCACGGCACGCAGGAGCAGAAGGACCACTTCCTGCCGAAGATGGCCACGGGCGAGGTCCGCGGCGCCTTCTCGATGTCCGAACCGGGCCTGGGCTCGGACGTGTCGGCCATCACCTCCAAGGGCGTCCCCGCTCCGGACGGCAGCGGTGACTTCCTGCTCAACGGGCAGAAGATGTGGCTGACCAACGGCGGCTCCTCCACGCTCGTCGCGGTGCTGTGCCGCACGGACGAGGGGCATCCCGACGGCACGCCTCCGCACAAGTCGATGACGACGTTCCTGGTGGAGAAGGAGCCTGGTTTCGGCCAGGTCAGGGCCGGGCTCACCATCCCCGGCAAGATCGACAAAATGGGCTACAAGGGCGTCGACACCACCGAGCTGATCATGGACGACCTGCGGATTCCGGCCGACCGGGTGCTCGGCGGCGCGACCGGGCGCGGTTTCTACCAGATGATGGACGGGGTCGAGGTCGGCCGGGTGAATGTCGCGGCACGTGGCTGCGGGGTCGCGCAGCGTGCGTTCGAGCTCGGTATCGACTACGCACAGCAGCGTCACACGTTTGGCAAGCCCATAGCGGGGCATCAGGCCATTCAGTTCAAGCTGGCCGAAATGGCCACGAAGGTCGAGGCAGCACACGCCCTGATGGTGGGTGCCGCCCGCAAGAAGGACTCCGGCCAACGCAATGACCTGGAGGCGGGAATGGCGAAATATCTCGCCTCCGAGTACTGCAAGGAGGTCGTGGAGGACGCCTTCCGCATCCACGGCGGGTACGGTTTCAGCAAGGAGTACGAGATCGAGCGGCTCTACCGGGAGGCGCCGATGCTGCTGATCGGCGAAGGAACCGCAGAGATCCAGAAAATGATCGTGGGCCGGCGGCTCCTGGAGGAGTACCGCAGCCAGGGCTGAATGACCGTTTCGGGGTGTTTTCTTGAAATTTCAAGGCGCACCCCGGACCGGGACTTCGGTCACTGACTGGCCCGCTGGCTTGCCCAGTTGCCATCAGAAACCGATAGCATCCCGGGAAAGCCGCCGTCCCCCTGTCACCTACGCGGCTCCCTCCGCTACGAAGGTCATTCATGCCCCACAGCCCATCCACAGCACCCAGCGGCTCTCCCTCGTCCGGCACCGACCACGGCACGCCCGGTACACCCCGGGTGCGCCTGGCACGCGGAGCCTCGCCGTGGCTCGTCCCGACCGTCGCGACGGCGGCTCTCAGCCTGGCACGCGCCCGCAGGTCGAAGCGCGCCGCACTGGTCGCCGTACCCGCGACGGCGCTCGCCGCCGGGATGCTGTGGTTCTTCCGGGACCCGGAGCGGGAAATCGGCCAGGGCCGGGTGATCTCCCCGGCTGACGGCGTGGTGCAGAGCATCATGCCGTGGCAGGACGGCCGTACCCGCGTCGCCATCTTCATGAGCCCGCTGAACGTCCATGTCAACCGCGCCCCGCTCGCGGGCACGGTGACGTCCGTCGAGCACATCCCCGGCGGCTACGTTCCCGCGTTCAACAAGGAGAGCGAGAACAACGAGCGCGTCGTCTGGCACTTCGACACGGAGCTGGGCGATATCGAGATGGTCCAGATCGCCGGTGCCGTGGCCCGGCGGATCGTGCCGTACGTGCCCAGTGGTGCCAAGGTCGAGCAGGGCGAGCGCCTCGGGCTGATCAGGTTCGGCTCCCGGGTGGACCTCTACCTCCCCGAGGGCGTCGAGACGGCCGTGGAGGTCGGTCAGACCACGACAGCGGGGGTGACTCGCCTTGACCGTGATTGATCCCGACGCCCAGGCCGCCTGGGTTCCCGCGGCGGAGCGGTCCACCGACCGGGAGGACGACTTCGCCGGATACGCCGAGTACGCGGACGACGACTACGCGGACGACGCCGACGACGAGATGCCGCTGTCGACCCGGCTGTCGATCGCGGACACCCTCACGCTGGGCAACGCCACCTGTGGCTTCATGGCGGTGTACTTCACCACCACCGGCGTCCTCATCCCGCATCTGACCGGCAGCGAGGACGGCGGGATGGCCCGGCACAGCGCCGCCACCGCCGTGGTGCTGATGCTGATGGCCGCCGTCTTCGACCTGTTCGACGGGCTGGTCGCACGCAAGCTGCGCAGCTCGGCCATGGGCGCCGAGCTGGACAACCTCTCCGACCTCATCAGCTTCGGACTGGCGCCCGCCTACTTCGTGGCCGTCTGGGGCATGGTCGCCAACGACGCACACCAGCGGATCTCCGTGGTCGCCGCCGTGGTGGTCCTCCTGGCGGTGGTGCTACGGCTTGCGCGGTTCTCCTGCGTGCCGATGCGGAACGGAATGTTCCAGGGCATGCCAGGACCCTTCGGCGCCTTGACCGTCATCTCCATCGTGCTGCTGGAGCTGCCCTTCCTGCCGACCGCGCTCGGCATCCTCGGCGTCGCATGGCTGATGGTCAGCCGCGTGGAGTACCCGAAGCCGCGAGGCCGGCTGGCCGTGGCGATGCTGTGCTGGATCGCGCTCAGCATGGGGCTCCTCGCCTCCTGGGCCTTCGACGCCCCCGGGGGCGAGCTGCTGCTCCAGACCGGCTGCGCCCTCCAGGTCGTCCTCGGCGCGGTGATTCCGCTGTTCGCCACGGCACGCCGGGTGAACGCGTTCCGCGACAACCGCCGCGAGGCACGGGCCGCCGCCCAGGGCTGACCGACGCTCCGTACGCTCCACGAAGAGGGGCCCGCCGCACTGCGGTGGGCCCCTCTTGTCGCTCAGGGTACGAGGCGGGGTCTTGTGCTCCGGGTACGGGGCGGGGTCCGGCGCGGCTACAGCCGGTCGGCGGCGAGGCGCTCGGCGAGCGTCTCCAGCAGCGGACCCGCCTCCGCGATGCAGCGCTCGACGTCGGCCTCGATGTCGGTGAGCGCATAGGCCTTCTCGATGCCGGCGGCCTGCAGATCCTTCTTCCCGATGGCGAGCCGCCCGCAGACGGCCACCACCGGCTTACCGGCGCGCCGCGCTGCCGCCGCGACGCCCGCCGGGGCCTTCCCGTGCAGGGTCTGCTCGTCCAGCGACCCCTCCCCCGTGACCACGAGGGTGGCCCGGCCGATGGCGGCCTCCACGCCCAGCTCCTCCATCAGGATCTCGATGCCGGGCCGGAACCGGGCGCGCAACCCGACGAGGGCACCGAAGCCGATGCCGCCCGCGGCGCCCGCGCCGGGCGAGGCGGCGGCCTCCTGCTCGCCGAGGACCTCGGCGAAGTGGGTGAGGGCGGCGTCCAGCAGCTGCACGTCCTCGTCGGCGGCGCCCTTCTGCGGGCCGTAGACGGCAGCGGCGCCCTTGGGCCCGGTCAGCGGGTTGTCGACGTCGCTGGCGAGCACCACCTCGACGTTCTTGAGCCGGGGATCCATCTCGGACAGGTCGGCGGAGACCAGCTCGCGCAGCCCGCCGCCGCCCCACGGGATGGAGTCGCCGTCCCGGTCCAGCAGCCGGGCGCCCAGCGCGTCGAGCATGCCGGCGCCGCCGTCGGTGGTGGCCGAGCCGCCGACCCCGAAGATGATGGTGTGCGCCCCCGCCTCGACGGCGGCCAGCAGCAGCTCTCCGGCGCCGTAGGTGGTGGCTGTGAGCGGTACGAAGACCCCGGGCGGCAGATGCTGCAGGCCGGACGCCTCGGCCATCTCCACCACGGCGGTGCCCTCGCGCAGTGCGAAGGCGGCCGTGACGGGGGCGCCGAGGGGCCCGGTCACCTCCACCTCGTGGCGGGTGAAGCCGTTGGCGACGGCCGCCGCGACGGTGCCGTCGCCGCCGTCCGCCACCGGCAGGGCCTCCACGTCCGCCTCGGGGCGCGCTTTCCGGATTCCCACCGTGAGACGCTCTGCGACCTCGACGGCCGTCAGCGATCCCTTGAACTTGTCCGCGGCGATCAGCACGCGCGCCGGTGCGGTCCGGGCCGTCGTTGTCATGGTTCTGCCCCTGGGTCTCTCTGTTGGTCGAACAGGCAGTCGCGCCTTGGGGACCCTATCTTTCCGACGCCTCCCTCGACCATGGGCCACCACCTCGGGCGGCGCGGTGCCTCACCGTGTGCGGCGGAGGCGGCGCCAGACGGCCCGAGCCGCGTGGTGGCCCGCCATGCCGTGCACGCCGGGACCGGGCGGGGCGGCGGAGGAGCACAGATAGACGGACGGATGTGCGGTCTCGTACGGGACGCGCTTGAGCTTGGGCCGGATCAGCAGCCGCAGCCCGGCGGCCGAGCCGCAGGCGATGTCGCCGCCCACGTAGTTGGCGTTGCGCGCGGCGAGCTGCGGCGGCCCCGCGGTCGCGCGGGCCAGCACCCGGTCGCGGAAACCGGGCGCGAAGCGTTCGATCTGGCCCTCCACCGCCTCGGTGGCGTCGCCCTCCCAGCCGTTGGGCAGATGGCCGTAGGCCCAGAAGACGTGTTTGCCCTCGGGGGCGCGGGAGGGGTCGACGAGGCTGGGCTGGGAGGTGATCAGGAAGGGCCGCTGAGGGGCCCGGCCGCGTACGACAGCGTCCCGCATCGCGGTGTCGATGTCGTCCAGGGTGGGGCCGACGTGCACCGTTCCGGCGCGGGCCGCGTCGTGGGAGGTCCACGGGACGGGACCGTCCAACGCGTAGTCGATCTTGAAGAGGCTGGCGCCGTAGCGGACGCTGTCGTAGGCGCTGCCCAGCCCGGCGATACGGGCCAGCGCGGTCGGCGAGGTGTCGAAGACGTAGGCGCGGGCGGGCGGGAGTTCGTCCAGGCGTTTGACCTCGGTGCCGGTGTGGATCGTGCCGCCCAGCTCCCGCAGATATCCGGCCAGCGCGTCGGAGATGGCCTGCGAGCCGCCGCGCGGTACCGGCCAGCCGACGACGTGCCCGGCGAGCGCGAAGACGAGGGCCGGAGCCGTCATGAACGGGTTGTTCATCGGTGCGATGACGTGCCCCGCCATACCGGCGAGCAGCGCGCGGGCCTTCTCGTCGCGGAAGCGGGCCTTGGACCAGGTGACCGGCTGCAGACCGGTCAGACCGAACCGGACGAGCTGCACCGGGTCGGTGGGGAAGCGCCCGTTGAGGGCGGAGCCGTAGCCGAAGAAGTCCTCGGCGAGCGTCTCCCAGCGGCGCAGATACGGTCCGACCAGACGACGGTAGGCCCCCGCGTCCCGCGGCCCGAGGGAGGCCGCCGTCTCACCGACCGAGCGGGCCAGCACGGCCGCGCTGCCATCGGGGAAGGGGTGCGCGAGGGGGAGTTCGGGGTGCAGCCACTCCAGTCCGTACCGCTCCAGCGGCATGGCGCGGAAGGCGGGGGACACGGCGCCGGTGGGATGGACGGCGGAGCAGGGGTCGTGCCGGAAGCCCGGAAGCGTCAAC
The DNA here is from genome assembly GCF_018070605.1 of Streptomyces sp. B15. NCBI lineage: Bacteria > Bacillati > Actinomycetota > Actinomycetes > Kitasatosporales > Streptomycetaceae > Streptomyces > Streptomyces sp. B15. Next base: position 52,878 of record NZ_JAGPXJ010000013.1, on the reverse strand, counting down.
TCCTCGGTACGGGCGCCACCGCCCACGGTCTCGCGGGCCTCGAACAGCTCGACCTCGAAGCCGCGCCGGGCCAGCTCCACGGCTGCCGTCAGTCCGTTGGGGCCGGCCCCCACGACCACCGCGTCCCTGATCGATGGCACTTGCGGCTCCCCTCGCCCGGCCCGCCCGGCCCGGGTCAGGCGGGCCGGCTCCGGTGACTGTCGTCGCTGTCGTCGCTTCCGTTGCGCAGCAGCCCCACCATACGCCGGGTCGTGTCCGCGTCACGCGCGGCGGTGAACGGCAGCGCGTTGCCTCCCGCCAGGCGGAACGGGACCTCCTCGACGGTGCAGCCTGCGCCGCCCGCCTCGGCCACCATCAGGAGCCCGGCGGCGTGGTCCCAGGCCGACTCCCAGGTGTAGGCGACGGCGTCCAGCCGCCCTTGGGCGATGGCGAGGTATTCGAGCCCCGCGGACCCGATGGGCCGTACGTCCACGCCGTCCGTACGCAGCCCGCGCAGCGCGCGCTCGTGGGAGGCGTCCGTGTAGTCCGGGTGCGAGACGGCGACGTGCAGCGTGGCACCCGCCGCGGGTGAACCTGCCGGCAGCGGCTCACCGTTGAGGAACGCGCCGCCCCCGCGCCGCGCCGTGGCCGTCCTGTCGAGCGCCGGGGCCAGGATCCACCCGGCGAGGGTCTCACCGTGGTGGGCGAGGGCGACCATGGTGCAGAAGCCCTCGTCCCCCGCCACGACTGGGGGCACCGCCCGGCCGAAGGCTGGGGGAGGGTGCCGTCGATGGGGTCGATGATCCATACCGGGTCGGGGCCGGTGAGCGCCGCGGGGGACGCCGGGTGGGCGTGCACGGTCCCCTCGCCGACGACGGCGGAGCCGGGCAGCAACCGGCGCAGCGCCTCGGACAGTTGCTGTTCGGCGCGCTGGTCGGCGACGGTGACCAGGTCGTGGCTGCCGGTCTTGGTTTCGACCTCGTGCTCGGCGAGCCGCCGCCAGCGCGGCACGACCTGAGTGTCCACGGCCTCGCGGACCGCCTGTTCCACCGCTGTCATCAACTCGTCGTCGATCACGTCCCCATGGAAGCACGCGGCCGCGCCGGCCGCCTCGGCCAGGTGGAGAACTAGGCTGGTCCCATGGCTGAACGGGACAGCGCTCCGCTGGTGGCGATCCTGACCGGGGCGGGGATCTCCACGGACTCCGGTATCCCGGACTACCGGGGCCCGCAGGGTGTCTGGCGCAAGGATCCGGAGGCCGAGAAGCTGGTCACCTACGCGTACTACATGGCGGACCCCGACATCCGCCGCCGCTCGTGGCGGATGCGCGGCGAGAGCCCCGTCTGGAAGGCCGTCCCCAACGCGGCGCACGAGGCGATCGCGCGGCTGGAGCGCGCGGGCACCCCGGTGCGGGTCATCACGCAGAACGTCGACGGGCTGCACCAGGCCGCGGGTGTCCCCGGGCGGAAGGTGCTGGAGCTGCACGGGAACGCCCGCACGGTGCTGTGCACGGAGTGCGGGGCGCGTTCGACGATGGAACAGGCGCTGGCCCGGGTGGCGGCGGGTGAGCCCGACCCCGCGTGCGAGGCGTGCGGGGGCGTCCTCAAGTCCGCCACCGTGATGTTCGGGCAGCAGCTCGACGGCGAAGTGCTGGCCGAGGCCGTGGCGGTGGCCAAGGCGTGCGACGTCTTCCTCGCCGTGGGCACCAGCCTCCAGGTGCAGCCCGCCGCCTCCCTCGCCGGGCTGGCGGCCGAGCACGGGGCCCGGCTCGTCATCGTGAACGCCGAGCCGACGCCGTACGACCCGATCGCCGACGAAGTGGTGCGGGACCCGATCGGGCGGGCCCTTCCCCGGTTGCTCGCCGAGCTGCAGCCGGGCAGTTCCGCTCCGCCGTAAGGGCGGTGGTGGGCGTCAGGCGGCCCGCAGCAGGCGGGAGGCCGTCGTCGCGCCGGGGCTGCTGGTCCGCAGGGCTTCGGTGAGGGCGCGGCCCGCCGCCTCCAGCGCGGTGTCGTCCATGGCTTCGAGGGCGTCGAGGATGAAGACCGCGCGGGTGGTCCCGGTCGTCAGCCGGGTGCGTACGCACTGGCGCCAGTTCCAGCGGCGGCAGGTGACGCCTTCGTCGTCGCGCCAGATCACCTCTCCCGCCCGCGGGTTCTCCGTCACCGGCTCGCCGCCGGACATCAGCGCGAACGGCTCCGTGCCCTCGGCGCGGGTGAGCCGCAGCGGGCCGACGTAGTGGTCGAGGTCCTCGCCGCCGAGCGGGACGACGTGCGCGACGGAGACCGCGTTGTAGATGTCGGTCAGCCTGTCGACGCGCGGCAGCCCCTCGGGGGCGCGCCGCAGCAGCGCGTCGACGCTGGGGCGGGTCCGTTTGGGCTTCGCGCCGAAGGCGCGGAACGCCTCCCGCCACGCGGCGACGTGCGGGTGCTGTTCGGGGTCGCAGGCCTTCGCCTCGGCCTCCGCCAACAGCTCCTCGCTGAAGGCGTCCCCGGGTCCGGGGCGCAGGCCCTCGGCGACGATGAGCAGGGCCCGGTAGTCGGGACGCAGAGCGCCCACCGACGGGTCGATGGAGGCGGCGTCCAGCCACTCCTCGGTCGTGTCCATGGTGCGTTTCACTCCCGTGTTGGTTCACTGAACCGTACCAGGAAGTGCAGCACAGAAAACCGAGAATGTGCGGTCCGAATAGCGCCAGCGCCGCCGCCCGCCCCGCCCGAGGATCGAGTCATGTCAACCCGAACGACCCGAACAACCCCAACAACCGAGACGACCGCAACAACCGGAACAACCGGAACGACGGCCAGGACGACGACGGACAGGCGGGCGGAGACCATGCGCAGCGACACCATCAGCAAGCCGCTGAGCGGCAAGGCGGCACTTGTGACCGGGGGCAGTCGGGGCATCGGCGCGGCCGTCGCCCTGCGGCTGGCGGCGGAGGGCGCCGATGTGGCCCTGACCTACGAGTCGAACGCCGCGTCCGCCCGCGAGGTGGCCGAGCAGATCAAGGAGCGCGGGGGCCGGGCGTGGACCGCACGCGCCGCACTGGCCGACGTGGAATCCGTCCGGGCCGCCGTGGACGGGGCGGCGGAGCAGTTCGGACGGCTGGACATCCTCGTCAACAACGCGGGCACCGGCGCCCAGGGAGAGCTCGACTCGGTGGAGCCGGCGGAGGTGGACCGGGTGCTGGCGGCCAACGTGCGCGGTGCCTATCTGATGGCGCAGGCCGCGGCCGCGCGGCTCGCGGACGGCGGCCGGATCGTCAACATCGGCAGCTGTGTCTCGGCGCGGGTGCCCTTCCCCGGGATGACGCTCTACGCCATGAGCAAGGCGGCCGTCACCGGGCTCACCAAGGGGCTGGCCCGGGAGCTGGCCCCGCGCGGGATCACCGTCAACCAGATCTCTCCGGGCCCGATCGACACCGATTTGAACCCGGCCGACGGGGCAGGAGCCTCGGCCCAGGCGGCTCTGACGATGCTGGGCCGGTACGGAACGCCGGAGGAGATCGCCGACTCGGTGGCGCATCTCGTCGGCGACGGCGCCCGGTACGTCACCGGCGCCCTGCTCGCGGTGGACGGCGGCTTCGCGGCCTGACCCGCGTCGGCGGGCCGGGTACGCAGGACGGCCCCCGCCGAGTGGCGGCGCCCCCGGGCGCATGGTGCTCTGGTCCCGCGGCCGCTCCCCAGCCATCCCCGGGCCGGGGAGAGCCGAGCCGGAGGAGCGCATGAGGAACACCACCTGGACAGCCGTGTGCGCCGCAGCCGCGGTGCTGTGGGCCGCCGGCCTCAGCGGCTGCTCGGACGGCGACGGCGGCGGCTCGTCCTCCCCGTCGCCCACGAAGAAGGAGGGGACGGTCCAGGTGCGCTCCAGCGACCTGGGCAGGATCCTGGTCGACGGCACCGGCCGGACGCTCTATCTCTTCGAGGCGGACAAGTCGAGCCGATCGACGTGCGAGGGGGGTTGCGCGCAGGCGTGGCCCCCCGTCGTCGTCAAGGGCAAGGCCGAGCCCGAGGCGGGTGCGGGCGCCAGGAGCGAACTGCTGGGCACCGGCGAGCGGGAGGGCGGCGAGCGGCAGGTCACCTACGACGGCCATCCCCTCTACCGCTACGCGGGCGACGAGAAGCCGGGTGACACCGAGGGCCAGGGGCTCGACCAGTTCGGCGCCGAGTGGTTCGTCCTCGACCCCTCCGGCAAGAAGATCACCCGCGAGGAGAAGGGGAAGAAGCCCTCCAAGAAGCCGAAGCAGACCGACGGCGGCTACTGACTCCCAGAGCCGGTGTTCCCACATCCGGACGGCAGGAGAGGCGATGACCGCGAACACCCCCACCCCCCACCGCGCTCCGCCACCCGCGGCCCACGGGCAGGCGTACCGCATCGTGCAAGGCGGCGCCCGTGCGCTGTCCGCCGGCGGGCTCGGTGTGGTCGCCTATGTCCACGCCACCCTCGCCGACCAGTACGACAGGGTGAGCGCGGGCATCAGTCAGGGGGATCTGTTCCGGATCGAGGCCGCAGTGGCGGCGCTGGCGGGGCTGCTGGTGCTGGTGTGGTGGCGCACCGTCTCGGACGCGTTCGCCTCACTGGTCGCCGCGGGCGGGCTGGCGCTGCTGCTGATCTACACCTACGTCGACGTGGGAGAGCTGGGGCCGTTCCCCGACATGTACGAGCCGGTCTGGTTCGACGACAAGCGGCTCGCCGTCGTCGCCCAGGCCGTCACGCTGGTGATGTCCGCCTTCTTGCTGATCGGCCATACGCGACGATCGCGCCGGCTGGTCACGGACGTAGGCTGAACACCGGCCGGGACCACCAGCGCGGGTCCCGCCGGAACGGACAGTGAGGCAGGCGGTCAGCCGATGCACGGCGAGTACAAGATCCCCGGCGGCAAGCTGGTGGTGGTCGATCTGGACGACCGGGACGGGGTGCTGCGCAACGTCCGCGTCGCCGGCGACTTCTTCCTCGAACCCGACGAGGCGCTCGGCGCCATCGACCAGGCCCTCGAGGGCGCCCCCTCCGACACCGACACCGCCGGGCTCACCGCCCGCATCGAGGCGGCGCTGCCGGAGGGCACCACGATGTACGGCCTCACGGCCGAGGGGATCGCGGTGTGTGTGCGCCGTGCGCTGACCCGGGCCACCGAGTGGACCGACTACGACTGGCAGCTCATCCATGAGCCGCCGCAGTCGCCCGCCCTCCACATGGCGCTCGACGAGGTGCTGACGAGCGAGGTGGCCGCCGGCCGCCGCTCGCCGACCCTGCGGGTCTGGGAGTGGGACTCCCCTGCCGTCATCATCGGCAGCTTCCAGTCGCTGCGCAACGAGGTGGACCCCGAAGGCGCGGCCCGGCACGGGGTCACCGTCGTACGCCGGATCTCCGGCGGCGGTGCCATGTTCGTGGAGGCCGAGAACACCATCACCTATTCCCTCTCGGTGCCTGCCTCCCTCGTCTCGGGTCTGTCGTTCGCCGAGTCCTACGCCTATCTCGACGACTGGGTGCTCAACGCGCTCGGGGACATGGGCATCAAGGCCTGGTACATGCCGCTGAACGACATCGCCTCCAAGGAGGGCAAGATCGCCGGCGCCGCCCAGAAGCGGCTCGCCACCGGTGGCGGGGCCGTGCTGCACCACGTGACGATGTCGTACAACATCGACGCCGAGAAGATGCTCGACGTGCTGCGCATCGGCAAGGAGAAGATGTCCGACAAGGGCACCAGAAGCGCCAAGAAGCGCGTCGACCCGCTGCGCCGGCAGACCGGTCTGCCCCGCGACGAGGTCATCGATCGCATGATCGGCTCCTTCCGCACCCGTTACGGCCTGGCCGAGGGCCGGGTGACCACGCAGGAGATGGCACGCGCCGAGGAGCTGGCGCTGTCCAAGTACAGCAGCGAGGCGTGGACCGCACGGGTGCCCTAGTCCCCGCTTACCCGGAAGGGTGAACCAGCGGGTCCTGCTCTGGCTGGCCGCCGGAGCCAACCTCTAGAGTCCCCATGACCGTTGTTGCCCCTATGGCCGATGTGGCCCGTATGACCATTGTTGCCTGATTGTCTACGTCCTGTTCAGCCACGCCCAGCGGACGCCGGTTCCGCACTCTGGTGGATTTGCGTACATGACACTTCTGATGGGCCCGCCCGCGGCGAGCGCACCGTCCTTCAGCCGTCTCGCCGATGCCCCCGTCCGCCCCCGTTCGGTACTGCCGGGTCGGCAGCGCTGGGAGGTGACGGCCGTACGCGGTCGGCCCAACCTGGCCCAGCTGCTGGAGTCCTCCCTCCGGGCGACGCCGGGTATCACGCAGGCGGAGGCCAGCGCGGTCACCGGCCGGGTGCTGGTCTTCCACGACGCGAGCCTGGACGCGCGGGAAGTGGCACGGCTGCTGGGCCGGGCGGTGTCGCAGCTCCGCACCAGGGTCGCCCACTCCCCCGGCCCCGCGCCCCGGCAGGCGCCCCACTCGGCGCAGCGGCGAGCGGGCGGCGCCGCGAGCGGGCAACGGCCTCTCGGCGAGGACGGGCAGAAGGCGTCCGGCAGCGGTACCGGCGTCGTCGCGGTGGCCGGCGCCGGAGCGGCCGTCGCCCTCGCGCTGGGTTTGGGGAAGCACACGTTGAAAGTGCTGGCCCGGCCGTGGGTGAGTCTCGGCGTCGTCACCGTGGCCACGACGGCGATCGTCAGACGGTCCTGGCGGCGGTCGAACTCCGCCACGTCCGGGAGCGACACCGTCGTCGATGCCTCCGCCGAGACCTCCGAACCGCGCTCCCGGCGCGGCTTCCTGCCCCGGCTCATCGGCCCGCACCGCCGCAAGTTCGCCTTCGCGGCAGCGCTCTCGGTGGTCTCCCAGGCCCTGGAGATGGGTGCGTTCGCGCTCATCTCCTACACCATCGCGGTCCTCGTCCAAGGTGGCAGTGAGGCCCTGTCGGGCATGGGGCTGGCCGGTCTGGGCGCCCAACTACCGGTGCTGGCGGGCGCCACGGCGCTGGCGGCGGTGGCCGCCACCGGTATGGCGTACGCCGCCAACGTCCGCTGGAACAAGCTCGGCCAGCAGGTCGAGGGCGAGTGGCGCACGGCCACGTTCGCGCACGTCCAGCGGCTGTCGACCGCCGATCTGGAGGGTGAGCGCACCAGCCGCACCTCGCAGGTACTGACCGAGGACATCGGGCAGCTCGGCGACTTCGTCGGGCGCACCATGCACGAGGGGGTGCAGCTGGCCACCTGCTTCGCGGTGCTCGCGCCCACGTACCTGCTGCTGGCCCCGCAGCTGGCCTGGGTCGCCTTCGCCCCCGTCCCCGTGGTCGCCTGGCTCTCCTTCCGGTTCCACGAGCGCACCGCGGACGACCGCGAGAAGTCGGCCGCGGCCCGGTCGCGGCTCAACGCCCGGCTCACGGACACCCTGCAGGCCAATGTGATGGTCAAGGCCGCTTGCACCGAGGAGTACGAGGACGAGCGCGTCGCCGAACTCAGCGCGGAGCACGGAGCGGCGAACCACCGCACCGACCGCAGCTCCGCCCTGCAAGGCCAACTGGTGCGAGGCTGCGCCCTGGCCGCGCTGCCGGGCACCATCCTGCTGGGCGGCAACGCCGTGCTGCGCGGCGAGTTGGCGCTGGAGAGCTTCACCCCCCTGCTGGACATGCCCGCCATCGCCCTCTCGCGCCTCAACCGGCTCGGGGAGATGACGGACGGCTACCGCCGCTCCATCGCCGCCTTCGAGCGCGTCGAGCGGTTGCTGAGCCTGCCCAAGGAGGACGCCGCGGGCAGCAGGGAGCTACCCGCGGAGGGCGTCCGCGGAGGGCTCGATCTGCGGAAGGTGACGTTCGGCTATCCCGGGCGGGAGCCCGCCTTGCGTGAGCTGTCGATGCGCATCGCTCCGGGCCAGGTCACCGGTATCGTCGGCACGACCGGCGCGGGCAAGACGACCATCGCCAAGCTCCTGATGCGCTTCCGGCACCCCGCGTCGGGACAGGTGCTGCTCGACGGTGTCGATGTACGCGAACTGTCCCTGCGCGAGCTGCGGGGCGCGATCGGTTACGTCTCCCAGGAGCCGTTCGTCTTCGACGGGACGATCGCGGAGAACATCCGCTACGGCACCTTCGACGCCGACCAGGGGCGCGTCGCCGAGGCCGCCCGCGCGGCCGGGGCCGACTCCTTCATCGACTCCCTGCCCGACGGCTACGACACCCCGGTCGGCGAACGCGGTGCCGCTCTGTCGGGCGGCCAGAAGCAGCGCATCTCCCTCGCCCGCACCATTCTGGCCAACCCCCCTGTCGTGATCCTCGACGAGGCCACCTCCGCGGTCGACAACGAGACCGAGGCGGCCATCCAGCGCGGCCTCGACGCCTTCGCGCACAAGCGGACCCTCATCGTGATCGCCCACCGGCTCTCCACCATCCGCAACGCCGACACCATCTATGTTCTGGAACGCGGCGGCGTGGTCGCCGAACGCGGCACCCACACCGAACTGGTGCAGAGCGGCGGCAAGTACGCCAAGCTGTGGCAGCTCCAGGCGGGCGGTCCGCCACCGCAGCCGGCCGAACGGGACGACAGCCAGCCGCCCACCTGGTTGCGGGCACTGCCGAACTGACGACTCGTCCGGCCCGGAGGCCGCCCGGACGGTCACCTCGGGCCCCTCACTTCGGGCCGGTCACCGGAAGTCGGCGACGTGGTCCGTCACCCACTGCCGGTAGGTGAGGGGCCGACGGCCCAGCAGCTCCAAGGCTCCGGGTGCGACGGTCTCCGGGTGGGCCTCCATCTCGGCGTGCGCGTCGAGGATGCCGTCCGCGTAGGCGGGCGGCAGGCCCGCCGCCAGCAGATCGTCGCGGGCCTGGCCGCGGGAGAGCTTCTCGACGGCGAGGTGGCGGCCGAGGACCTCGCCGATGACGGTGACCTGCTCGGCCTGGGTGAGCAGTTCGGTGCCGGTGAGTTCGGGCGCCGCCCCCACCAGATCGCCGGTGAGCAGGGCGCGGACGGCGGCGGTGGCGATGTCGGCCTCGTGCACCAGCGTGCGGGCCGCCTGGGGGTGAGCCGTGCGCACGGGTCCGCCCGCCCTGATCTGCGGGGCCCACAGCAGGGTGTTGCCGGCGAAGCCGCCGGGCCGCAGCAGGGTCCACTCGGCGACGGAGGCGCGGATCAGCCGCTCCAGGGCCGCGTGGGTGCCGAAGATGTCCTCGGTGAGCTGAGCCGTCTCGTCGTCCGGCACACCGCGGGCCGACAGGTAGACGATGCGGCGGGTGTGCTCGGCGAGCGCGGCGACGGCCTCGGCCCCGCCGCGCGGGCCGGCCAGCGGCCAGATGAGGAAGACGCCCTCCACCTCTTCCTCCGCGAGGGCCGCGGTCAGGCTCGCGGGGTCCGCGAGGTCGCCGCGTACGGCCTCGACGCCGTCGGGCAGTACGGCGGTCGCGGGGTCGCGGACGAGGGCGCGTACGGCAACCCCCTCCGCCACGAGCTGCGCCGCCACATGCTTGCCGACCTTGCCTGTTGCTCCGGTTACCAGAATCACGGCTGAGCTCCTTCGTCGCGTACTGCTGCGGGTCACGGCCGCTGTCCCGGGGGTTTCGTGCCGTGTGATCGCCACCCTGCAAGTTGAAGCGAAGTTCAAGTCAACTTCCGCACGCCCGGCCCCGGCCACCCCGAATGGGCGCTCCCCCGTTGCCGGGCCCGGCCGGTGCGACGAGGCTGGGCGCATGATCCCGGCGAACACGACTGGCGAGGGCGGCACGACGGTGGTCTACGGGGCCGACCCCGAGGCGCCCGAGCCGGGGCCGCCCGTGCTGGACCTCTACCTGGATCTGCGCTGCCCGTACTGCGCCCGTGCGGAGAACGCGCTGGGCGGCACGCTGCAACGGCTGGCCGACGACGGGGAGTTCGTACTGCACTTCCACTTCGGCACGTTCCTGGACGACAAGCTGGGCGGGCAGGGTTCGCACCACGCGCTGGCGGCACTGGGGGCGGCGGCCGACGTGGGGCAGGCCCAGTTCATGGCGTATCTGCGTACGCTCTACCGCAACCAGCCGCACGAGGGGCACGACGGGTTCGCCGAGGACCGGATGCTGCTCGGGCTGGCCAACGACGTGCCGGGGCTGCGCCGCCACACCTTCGACGAAGCGGTGCTGGAGCGGGCGTACCACGCCTGGGCGAAGCGGGTCGGCCGCGTCTTCGACGCGAGCGACATCTCGGCCACCCCGACGGTGGTCTTCCGGGGCCGGCCCGTCGCCGTGCTCGACAGCGGAGGACAGGCCGTGCGGCCCGAGCAGTTCACCGCCCAGATCCACGACGCGACCGAGTGACAGCCGGCAGCCGACGACAGCGAGGGAGCAGCATGGCCGGAGAGCAGCAACCGGAGATCTCCGACAACGCCGCCGAGGGCCGCTACGAGGCACGGGTCGGCGGTTCCCTCGCGGGGATCGCGCAGTATCTGCGCGCCCCCGGCGTCATCGCGGTGACGCACACGGAGGTCGAGCCCGAGTACGAGGGCCAGGGGGTGGGCGGCGCCCTCTCGCACCACATCCTGGAGACGGCGCAGGAGGCGGGCGAGAAGGTGGCGCCGGTGTGCCCGTTCTTCGCCAACTACATCCGCCGGCACCCCGACTACCAGCCGCTGGTCTACGAGAAGCGGAGCGAGTGATCCCCCTAACCCAGCACCGGGAGGATCTCGGAGCCGTATGCGTCGACGGCGTACTCCCTCGCATCGTGCATCGCGTACAGCGCGAACTGGTCCACGCCGAGCCCGGACAGCTCGCGGAGCCGGTCGACATGGGCCTGCGGGGGACCCAGCACACAGAACCGGTCCACGATCTCGTCGGGCACGAACGCGGTGTCCGGGTTGCCGGCCCGGCCGTGGTGCGCGTAGTCGTAGCCGTCGCGCTCCTTGATGTAGGAGGTGAGCGCCGCGGGTACCGCCTCGGAGCGCTCGCCGTACCGGGCGACGAGGTCGGCGACGTGGTTGCCGACCATGCCGCCGAACCAGCGGCACTGCTCCCGGGCGTGCGCGAGTGCTTCCGGGGTGTCCTCGCACACATAGGCGGGCGCGGCCACGCAGACGGTGATCTCGGCCGGGTCCCGGCCCGCCTGCACCGCGGCCTCCCGGACGGCGCCGACCATCCACGCGGTCAGCATCGGGTCGGCGAGCTGCAGGATGAACCCGTCCGCCTCCCGGCCGGCCAGCGCCAGCGCCTTGGGACCGTAGGCGGCCATCCACACCGGCAGCCGGCCGTCACGGACCCACGGCAGCCGCAACGCGGTGCCGTCCACCACCGCCTCGCGGCCCTCGGCCAGGTCGCGGATGGTCCGAAGGGCCTCCCCCAGCCTGGCCAGGGTGGTGGGCGGGCGCCCGGCGACGCGCATGGCCGAGTCGCCGCGGCCGATACCGCACACGGTGCGGTTGCCGTACATCTCGTTCAAGGTGGCGAAGGTGGAGGCGGTGACCTCCCAGCAGCGGGTGCCGGGGTTGGTGACCATGGGCCCGACGACCAGCCGTTCCGTCTCGGCGAGGATGCGGCTGTGGAGGACGTACGGCTCCTGCCACAGCACCGGTGAGTCGAACGTCCAGCCGTACCGGAAACCGTTGCGCTCGGCCTGCCGCATCAGCGCGACGGTCGCGGCGCCGGGCGGATCCGTCTGGAGGACGAGTCCGAAGTCCATGGGCATACCCCTTACGAGTCCGTGTTCAGTTGAGAAGCTGGCAGATCCCGCGCGGGACGTACCTGCCGTGCCCCGCCCGGCCCGAGTAGCTGCCCCGTTCCACGACGGGCTCGCCCCGGGAGAGGACGGTCTCGACGCGGCCGGTGAGCCGTTTTCCCTCGTAGGCGGAGTAGTCGACGTTCATATGGTGGGTCTCGGCCGAGAGGGTCTGTTCGGCCCGCGGGTCGTAGATGACGATGTCCGCGTCCGCTCCGGGGGCCAGGGTGCCCTTCTTCGGGTGGAGCCCGAACATCCGTGCCGGGGTGGTGCAGGCCAGATCGATCCAGCGGCGCCGGGTGAGATGGCCGTCCACGACGGCCTGATGCAGCAGGTCCATCCGGTGCTCCACGCCGGGCATGCCGTTGGGGATCTTGGAGAAGTCCCCCCTGCCGAGCTCCTTCTGGCCGGTGAAGCAGAACGGGCAGTGATCGGTGGAGACGACCTGGAGGTCGTCGGTGCGCAGCGCCCGCCACAGCGCGGCCTGGTGCTCGCGGGGGCGCAGCGGAGTGCTGCACACGTACTTGGCGCCGCCGAAGTCGGGCTCGGCGAGGTTGTCGGTGCTCAGATAGAGGTACTGCGGGCAGGTCTCGCCGAAGACGGGCAGATCCATACCGCGCGCGGCGGCCAACTGTTCGACCGCTTCGCTCGCCGAGACATGCACGACGTACAGCGGCGATCCGGCGACCCGGGCCAGCTGGATGGCCCGGTGCGTGGCCTCGGCCTCCAGCAGCGCCTTGCGGACCTCCCCGTGGTGGCGGGGGTCCGTGCGGCCCGCGGCGAGGGCCTGTTCGACCAGGACGTCGATGGCGATGCCGTTCTCGGCGTGCATCATCGTCAGCCCGCCGTTGGCGGCGGTGCGCTGCATGGCGCGCAGGATCTGACCGTCGTCGCTGTAGAAGACACCCGGGTAGGCCATGAACATCTTGAACGAGGTGACGCCCTCCTCAACCAGGGCGTCCATCTCCTTGAGGGTGCCCTCGTTCACATCGGAGAGGATCATATGGAAGGCGTAGTCGACGGCGCACCGGCCGTCGGCCTTGGCGTGCCACCGGTCCAGCCCCTCGCGCAGCGCATGGCCCTTGGTCTGCACGGCGAAGTCGACGATGGTCGTGGTGCCGCCCCAGGCGGCGGCCCGGGTGCCGGTCTCGAAGTCGTCGCTGGAGAAGGTGCCGCCGAACGGGAAGTCCATATGGGTGTGCGCGTCGACGCCGCCCGGGATGACGTATCTGTCGGTGGCGTCCAGGGTGCGGTCGGCGGTCAGCGACGCGGCGGCGGTGCTGTCGCGGGCGACGACGGCGGCGATACGGCCGTCCTCCACGAGGACGTCGGCCTCCGTCTCGTCGGCGGCGGTGACGACGAGGCCGCCCTTGATCAGGGTCGTCAGGGTCATACGGTTGCCCTCCTGAGTGCTCTGCGCCCGAAGGGGCGCGGGGAACTGCGCGACAAGCCACAACCCACCTGCACGGTGTCGACGGCAGACAGGGGCAGCCCCTCAAATCGCACTGTCGGCGGCGCGCAACGCGCTCTCCAGCACGGCGGCGCCCTCTTCGGCCTCGGCGACGGTCAGCGTGAGCGGCGGGGCGATCCGCAGCACGCTGGAGGTGGCGTGGCCGCCTCCCTTGCCGATGAGGACGCCGCCCTCGCGGGCCGCCTCCAGCACGATCGAGGCGGCCTCGGGCGAGGGCTCCTCGGTGCCGGGGGCGACCAGTTCGATTCCGGCCATCAATCCCCTGCCGCGTACCTCCCGGACGACACCGAGCCCGGCGCACGCCGCACGCAGCCGCTCCAGCAGCAGGCCGCCGACGCGGCGTGCATTGCCCTGGAGGTCGTGTTCGAGGACGTGGTTGAGGTTGGCGTTGGCGGCGGCCATGGTGACGGGGCTGCCGCCGAAGGTGGAGATGGAGTTGGCGTCCAGGCAGTTCATGATCTCGGCGCGGGCGACGACCCCGCCGACCGACATGCCGTTGCCGATGCCCTTGGCGAAGGTGAGCATGTCGGGCGGTCCCGCGGCGCCGTGCGCCTGCCAGCCCCAGAAGTGGTCGCCCGTCCTGCCCCAGCCGGTCTGCACCTCGTCGCTGATCCACAGGATGCCGTGCTGCTGGAGTACTTCGCGGAAGGCGGCGTAGAGCCCGTCGGGCGGCGAGGTGAAGCCGCCGACGCCCTGCACGGGTTCGGCGATCAGCGCGGCGATGTCCGGGCGTGCCTGGCCCAGCATGTCCGTCAGGTCGGCGACGCAGGCTCGGATGAACGCACCGTCGTCCAGGTGCGCGAACGGGCCGCGGGTGCGGACGCCGCCGTGTACGTAGAGGGTCTGCAGGGGCGAGAGGGAAGTGGGCGACCAGGTGCGGTTGCCGGTGATACCGACGGTGGAGAAGGACCGGCCGTGGTAGCTGTTGCGCATCGCCACGATCTGGTTGGACCGGCGGTAGGTGGTGGCCAGCAGCAGCGCGGCGTCGTTGGCCTCGGTGCCCGAGGTGGTGAAGAAGACCCGCGCGTCGGGGATGCCGGAGAGCGCGGCGATGCGCTCGGCGAGCTCCACCATGGGGCGGTTGAGATAGAGGGTGGAGGTGTGCAGAACGCGTCCCGCCTGCTCGGCGACGGCCTTGGTGACCTCGGGCAGCGCGTGCGCCGTCATGGTGGTGAGGATGCCGCCGAAGAAGTCGAGGTAGCGGCGGCCTCGGGCGTCCCAGACGTGGCGGCCCTCGCCGTGGGTGAGCTCCAGGGGCTCGTCGTAGTAGAGCGCGAGCCAGTCGGGCAGCACCGCCCGGTGCCGGGCGTGCAGTTCGCGGTGGACCTCGGCGCCGCGGTGGCTGTCGGTACGGGCGCCCGGCGCCGGCTCCGGTTCCCGGCTCACGGCTGCACCAGCCCTTCGTAGGCGTCGGGGCGTCGGTCCCGGTAGAAGGCCCATTGCTGCCTCACTTCGTCGATCACGCTCAGGTCCAGGTCGCGGACCAGCAGCTCCTCCTCCTTGTCCGAGGCGACGTCCCCGACGAACCGGCCGCGCGGGTCGACGAAGTAGCTCGTCCCGTAGAAGTCGTTGTCGCCCAGCTCCTCGGTGCCGACGCGGTTGATGGCGGCGACGAAGTACTCGTTGGCGACGGCGGCGGCGGGCTGTTCGAGCTGCCACAGATGGGCGGACAGGCCGCGCGAGGTGGCCGAGGGGTTGTAGACGATCTGCGCGCCGCCCAGCCCCAGGGCACGCCAGCCCTCGGGGAAGTGGCGGTCGTAGCAGATGTAGACGCCGACCTTGCCGACAGCGGTCTCGAACACCGGCCAACCGAGGTTGCCGGGGCGGAAGTAGTACTTCTCCCAGAACCCCTTGACCTGCGGAATGTGGTGCTTGCGGTAGGTGCCGAGCACGGTGCCGTCGGCGTCGATGACGGCGGCGGTGTTGTAGTAGAAGCCGGAGCCGTCGATCTCGAAGACCGGGGAGACGACGACCATGCCGGTCTCCTGCGCCAGCCGGCACATACGCCGAGTGGTGGGGCCGTCCGGGACCGGCTCGGCCCAGCGGTAGTGCTCGGGCTCCTGCACCTGGCAGAAGTAGGGGGCGTTGAAGACTTCCTGGAAGCCGATGATCCGCGCGCCCCGGCGGGCGGCCTCGCGGGCGTGCTCCTCGTGCTTGGCGATCATCGACTCGGTGTCGCCTGTCCAGGTCGCCTGTACCAGCGCGGCACGTACAAGGTCGGGCATGAGCAGCTCCTTCACGAGGACGTCTCTCGAGGGCGGCAGCCAGTTCGACACGCGTAGATATACGTGAGGTTGAGACCGTAAGTCCCCTCTGCCCGCCTGACAAGAACCCGTACGGAGCGGCGGGCGGCTCACCCCTTTACCGGTCCGTAACCTACTGGCGGGTTACCCCGGGTAGCCCAACGCGCTTACTCTCCAGTCACTTTCACCCCCACCCCTGGGTCACCCTCGACATCTGGAGCAGCGCATGCGCCCCTCCCCCACCTCAGGGCACGTCCGTACCGCCGCCGTCCTCCTGTCCGGGACGCTCGTCACCAGCGGCCTGGCCCTCGCCCCCACCGCGACGGCACAGCCCACCGCGACGGCCCGGCCGGCAGCGGCAGCCGTCACCGGTGTCGACTTCGTCGACATCGAGGGTGACGGCGGCATCACCCTCAAGGGCAACGTCTTCCTCCCCGAGGGCGCCACCGCACACCCGACAGCCACCCGCACCTACCCGCTGATCGTGCTGCCCACCAGCTGGGCCAGCCCGCAGATCGAATATCTCGCGCAGGCCAAGAAACTCGCCGACTCCGGCTACGTGGTGGTCAGTTACAACTCCCGCGGCTTCTGGCAGTCCGGCGGCCGGATCGAGACGGCCGGTCCCAAGGACATCGCCGACGCCTCCCGCGTCATCGACTGGGCACTGGCCCACACCCCCGCCGACAAGGACCGGATCGGCATGGGCGGCGTCTCCTACGGCGCCGGCATCAGTCTGCTGGCGGCCGGACACGACCCGCGGATCAAGGCCGTCACCGCGCTCAGCGGCTGGGCCGACCTGATCGGCGCCATCTACAGCGGTCGCACCCAGCACCTCCAGGCGGCGGGGCTGCTCGGCGCCTCCGGCGAGCTCACCGGCCGGCCGAGCCCCGAACTGCGGGAGATCATGAAGAACTTCCTCTCCTCCAACCTGGCCAAGGAGGACGAGATGATCGCCTGGGGCAAGAAGCGCTCCCCCGCGACCTACCTCGACGAGATCAACGACAACGGCGCCGCCATCATGCTCGGCAACGCCTGGAACGACTCGATCTTCCCGCCCAACCAGTACGCCGACTTCTTCGAGAAGCTGCGCGGGCCCAAGCGGCTGGAGTTCCGCCCCGGCGACCATGCGACCGCCGAGGCGAGCGGCCTGCTCGGACTCCCCAACGACACCTGGTCGCATGCGCACCGCTGGTTCGACCGCTATCTCAAGGGCGAGCACAACGGCATCGACGCCGAGGCCCCCGTCCAGCTCAAGTCACGGACGGACGGCGGCTACGAGGGCTACCGCAGCTGGAAGGAGGTCCCCTCCGGCAGCCGCACCGTGTCACTGGACCGGGCGAAGGAGCTGGCCACCGGCAAGGACTCCGGCGCCAACGGCGGCACCGTCTTCCTCACCGGCATCCTCGACCAGTTCCTCAAGCTGCCGCCGGTCGTCTCCGTACCGCTGCTGCCGCGCTCCCGCGCCGCCGTGTGGCAGTCCGAACGCCATGCGCGGGCCACCCGGGTACGGGGCACGACGAAGCTGCACACGACGGTGACCAGCGACAAGGAGAGCGGCACCTTCTTCGCCCACCTCTACGACGTCGGCCCGCTCGGCACCGGCAAGCTGATCACCCACGCCCCCTACACCTTCCACGACCGCACCCCCGGCAAGCCGTTCGCGGTGGACCTGGAGCTGTTCTCCACCTCCTACGACGTGCCCGCCGGCCACCGGCTCGCCGTCGTCGTCGACACCGTCGACCCGCTCTACGCCGAGTACAACCCGGACGGCGCCCGCCTGGAGTTCACCTCCCCGAAGGACGACCCGTCCCGGGTGACGGTGCCGACGCGGCACGGCGGCTAGCGTGCAGATCGCCCTGCTGGACGGCGAGCACGGTGCCGAGGTCGTGCGCGGTGTTGGTCTGCTGGAAGACGCCGGCCCCGCGCTCCTTCGGGAGGGCGGCGGCGACCTCGGCGGACAGCTGGGCGACGGCCTGCCGACGGGAGGAGTCCGCGCGCAGCAGCGCCGTCAACTCCCCGGACCAGTAGGCGAGCACGGCACGCCGCACCTCGTCCGGTGCTGCGGCGGCCTCGACCAGGGCCGCGTTGTTGTCCAGTTGGGCCGCGAGCGCCGCCCGGCGCTCCTCGTCGCCGCGGTGGAAGAGGCGAAGGAGCCCGGCCCTCGTGCTCTGCCACACCTCCGTGGCCATCGCCGCGACCACCGCCGCGGCTCCGGCCTCGGCCACTGCGGCCAGTTCCTGGCTCACCGGCACTCCTCCCCGTCCACACCGCTCATCGCCGTCCGTGGTGAATGTTCTGTGTGCCGTTCTGGGTCGCGTAGACGACGCCGTTCCCGGACGCCTTGTTGATCATCTTCGGTTCGCCGGGGCCCTCCTGGGCCGGAGCACCGGCCGGCCCGGACACCCGGGGGACGCCCTCGTGCCCGGGCAGATAGAGCCAGGCGTCGGCGGTGTACTCCTTCTCCGCGAGGGAGACCCTTCGGAAGGCCTCCGGCTCGATGCCGGGGTAGCCGTGGTGCACGGTGTCGTCGTAGAAGGGCTGGGAGACGAGCAGCGAGGCGGTCACCGCTTCCGGGGCCCGGGCGAGCGCCGCCCGGGCCGGAGCCGCGTCGAGCAGTCGGGCGAGCACTTCCAGCGGCCGGCCGGTGACCTGGCCTCGCGGGCCGAGGCAGACGTCCCCGGCGTGCAGCGCGATACGGACGCGGACGCGCGCCGGGGGTGCCGCCAGCCGGTTGTGGGCGCGGAGTCGGGCGGTCAGGTCGTGCACCAAGGGGTGGATCAGCCGCGTCTTCGGCGTACCGGGCGGCGTGGTGACGCGCATGCCGTCCCCCAAGTCGTCGCGCAGGGAGGCGTGCCAGTCGACGCCGCTCAGCTCGAACGACTCCGCGAGCGTCCGCGACAGCGCCTCCCGGATCCGGTGGAGGGCCACATCGCCGCGTCCGGCCGAGTGTGCGATGTCGACGGCCAGCAGGGCCCGGTGTTCCCGTGTCTGTGTCATGCGCTCCTCCAGGGCGGCAGCGGGGCTTCGCGTCAAGTGTCCGCCGACACCCGGCACACGGCGCGTCTTCGCGGCACACTCCACACTGCCCGGCCCGCGGCGACCGGATCCCGTCGCCGTACGGGATCCGCCCAAGTCGTGGACCGGGGTCCGCCCGACTCCCGGACAGGGGGCGCCCAACTCCCGGGGGCGGACCCGCCGAGGCCGTGGAAGGGGATTTCCCGGCCCGGAGGGGGGACGACGGTGTGCGCCGCGGCGCACACTGGTTGCCCGGGTGCACCCCGGCCAAGGCGGGGCGACGACCCAGGGGGACGGATGCGGGAGACAGGCCGGCGCGGGAACGGCGGTGCGGGGCGGACGGGCCACGCGCCGAACTGGCCGACGCCCAGCCTGCTCGGCGGCCTGGCACGGCCCGCGCGTGACCAACTGCTCGCGCTGGGGTCCCGGGTGCGGTACGCGGCGGGCCGCGTGCTCATCCGGGAGGCGGAGGACACCGATTTCGTGCTGGTCCTGCTCGGCGGCGTGGTGAAGGTGACGGCCCGGACCGACGACGGGCGGGACGCCCTGCTCGCGGTGCGCATGGGCGGCGACCTCGTGGGCGAGTTCGCCGCGGTGGACGGACGGCCCCGCTCCGCCACGGTCACCACCTGCGGCCCCGTCGCGGCCCGGCTCGTGACCCGGGGCGACTTCCTCGGCTGCCTGCGGCGCGAGCCGGAGATCGCCCACGCGGTGAACACCGCCGTGGTGACCAAGCTGCGTGCGGCCACCAGGCACCGCGTCGACTTCACCGGTTGCGACGCCCGCACCCGGCTGGCCCGGGTACTGCACCAGATCGCGATGACCTACGGGGAGCCCCTGGGGGCGGGCGCCGTGATCCGCTGGCCGATCACCCAGCCGGAGCTGGCCACCCTGTCCGGCGCCGCCGAACCGACCGTGCACAAGGCCCTGCGAGGGCTCCGCGAGAGCGGAGTCGTCTCCACGGGGTACCGGTCCATCACCGTCGAGGACCTGTCCCTGTTGCGCCGTACCGCGTTCGCCGGGCCGTGACGCGGGCCGCGTCCACCGCGGCCGGGTGCCCTCGGGGCGGGCAGGGCGCCGAAGCAATCGCGCAGAAACCGTCATTGGACGGTGTCGCCGGGCGGATTCGTACCTAGCGTGGCGCGCGGAGACCGAATGACGACGAGACGGTCGCGCGCGGAGCGGACCGGGGAGGCGGGGTGGCAGTGGAGCAACCGGAGGACCGCGACGGTGTGACCACCGGGCCGGG
Organism: Streptomyces sp. B15; assembly: GCF_018070605.1. Lineage (NCBI taxonomy): Bacteria > Bacillati > Actinomycetota > Actinomycetes > Kitasatosporales > Streptomycetaceae > Streptomyces > Streptomyces sp. B15. The sequence goes on along the minus strand of NZ_JAGPXJ010000013.1, from coordinate 33,276 downwards.
GCAGCACCCGCGGGGCGAGCCGGGCGACGGCGACACCACCCGCGTCCGGGTGGACATCGGCGGCGACGCCGCGGGGCCGATCGTCGCCGGTCACCACAACGTGGTGGTGGACGCGCAGCACGGATCGGCCGTGACCCTGCTGATGGACCGCGAACGGCCCCGGCCGGTGCGCAGGGACCACGTCGCACTGCTGCCCGGACGACAGCCGGCCCCACTGGGGCGGGAGGCGGAGCTGGCCGCGCTGGCCGACGCCGTGAGCACCGGCGGCCCCGTGCTGCTGTGGGGGCCGCCCGGGGTCGGGAAGAGCACTCTGCTGCGGCACGCCGCACGGAATCTGCCCCCGGGGCCGGACGGCGTGCTGTTCCTCGCCGCGGCCCATCGGGAGGCGGGGGACCTGGCCCAGGAGGTCTTCGAGGCCTGCTACGACACTGCCGGATACGCGCCCCACGCCACCGAACTGCGGCGCTTGATGACCGGGGTGCGGGTGACCGTGTACGTCGACGGCGCCGAACTGTCCGCCGACGCGTTACGGGAGCTGGCGGACGCGGCCCCGGACGCCACGTTCGTCTTCGCCTGCCGGGAGCGGGTGCCGCTGGGCGGGGGCAGGTCCCTGGAGCTGGGAGGGCTCGACCGGGAGGCCGGTGTGGAACTGCTGGTCCGCGAGCTGGGCGCGGGCTCGCCCGAGGACGCGCGTGCCGCCGCCGAGCTGTGGAAGGCGGCGGCCGGGGTCCCCCTGCTGCTGTTGCGCGCCGTGGCACTCGTCCGGCGGGACGCCGCCGGCGCGCTGCTGCTGCCCCGGCCCGGCGCGACGTCCCAGCTGCTGCCGCTGCTGCTCGACCAACTCGACGCGCGGGCCGAGAAGGTGCTGCGCCTCCTGGCCGCCCTGGGCGACGCCGAGTTGGGCGTGGTACACGTCGGTGCCCTGGCCGAGGTGGCGGAGCCGTACACGGTGTGCGGGCGGCTGGCGGACCTCGGACTGATCACGGCGACGGACGGCGGGTACCGCTGCGCGGTCGATGCCGGGCGGGCGGTACGGGAACGGCACCCGGATCCCTTTCCCGTCGACCGGCTGTGCGAGTACCTCGCCTACTGGGCGGCACAGCCGACCACGGAGCCCGAACAGGTGGCCGTCCACGCACGGGCGGTGGAGGTCGCGGCGGAGCTCGCCGAGCGGGCGGGACGACCGGACCTCGCCGTCCGGGTCGCGTGGGCCGCCTCCCCCGCCCTGGCCCGCGCACTGCGCTTCGACGCGTGGGGCCGACTGCTCGACAGAGGACGAGGCGCGGCGCAACAGGCGGGCGACGACCGGGCCGTGGCCTACTTCACCCACGAGGAAGGCATCAGGAGGCTCGTCACCGGCCGCCGCGTCCTGGCGGGGGTCCTGCTGGCCGAGGCAGTGGTGCTCTGGCACCAGTTGGGGGACGGTCGCGGGGCCGAGGCAGCGGCGGGCGCCCAGCAGTACGCCCCACCCCCGGCCTCCGGGCCCGCGGACGGGCCCGGGCCGGCCGCACCGCAGGGGGACGCCGCCCCGCAGGCCGACGGCGGTGTCGCCGGACAGAGCGGTGGCCCTCCCGGAGGTGACAGCGCGCCACCGGACAGCTTCACCGCCCCGGACAGCAGCCCCTCACCCGGCAACGACCCCTCCTTCGCCGGTGGTCCGTCTCACGGTGGTGAGCCCACGGCCGACAGCGCCTTCGCCGCGGACCCCGGAGGCACCGGCCAACCGGCGGCCCGCGCGGGCGATTTCACGCAGTCGCCCGGCGGCCCGGGCTCCACCGCGCCGGACCCGTCCGGAGCCGCGGCGCCGACGCCGCCCGGCGTCGGGGAAACCGGCGGACTGACCGGCGGGACGGCGAGCGGCACCCCTGCGGGTGCCTCGGCCGCGACGGCTGCCGCGGGCGGGATGTCCGCGGGCACCGCGGTGCTCACGGCGCTCGCCGTCATCACCGCTCTGGTCATCGGGGGCGTCGCTGTGAAGAACCACCAGGACTCCACGACGACGGCGAACTCGTCGGCGACCCCGCTTCCGATCAGGTCGCACACCCCGTCGGCGCCGACGGCTCCCCGGACTCCGACCACCTTTCCGACTCCGACCCGTGCGCAGGAGGAACCGGAACCCCGGCCGTCGCCCACCGGTCTCGCCGGGACGTGGCGGAACAGCCAGGGAGCCGTCATCGTGTTCACAAGGAGCGGTCCCGGGAACTACAAGGCGACCGCCCGTTCGATCTGCGGCAATATCATCGCCTTGAACTTCACCGGCAGCAGCCGGATCTATCGCGGGACGGAACCGCTGTACGAGGTGGACGGCGGCTCCTGCGGACGACGCCTCGGGAACCTCAACACGACCATCACCCTCACAACCTCGGGTGACACAGCCCGCGTCGTGAAAACGCCGCCGTCCTCCATGGAGGGACCGTGCTACGGCTGCGGCAGCTCCGTACTGACCCGTGTGCGGTGACGCCGGTGCGCCCTGGCGCGCCCGTGTGACGCACATCCCCGTACAGGCAGGAGACTTCCCATGAGACCCGCACCAGGCGACAGCTTCTCGGTCCGGATCGGCGGTGACGCCTCCGGGCCGGTCGTGGCCGGCCACGACAACCACGTCGAAGTCCACCGGCCCGCCGACGGCGGCACACCGTCCCCAGATTCGGCGGACGGCGGCCCGACCCAGACCAACACGGCGGACGGGAACAGCACCATGTACACCGTCATGAACGGCGAACTGCACGTCCACCACGACAACGCGTCCGGTGAGCCGCCGGAAGGGTGAACGACTTGGCGACGGCCCGGAGGCGCCACGGGGGGCCTCCGGGCCGGTCCGTCGCACGGTGTTGCGAGCCGGACGCCCTAGTCGGAGCCGACGCGACGGTACACGCGCGGCGGGGTGTCGGCCTCCCGCACCTTGGAGACCCTGATCTCGTCGTCACCCACCGAGGTGATGCTCCATGAGCTGCCGGACTCCCCGCAGCCGCCCCCGATGCTGTCCCGAGCCACCTTCTCCGGCCCGTACAGCAGCGTCCTGGCGTGGGCGCCGCCGAGCACGCCCTCCCACTCGCAGCTCCCGCCCTTGTCGTTCCGGCCGGTCACCCGCATGGTCGCGGTACCGACCCGGCCCCGGCTCAGGGAGAGGGTGCGCGCGTCCCCTTCCTCGTTGACGCCCTTCCACTCGCCGGCCATCCCCGAAGGCACCGGTGTGGCCGGATCGCCCACCTTCCGGAGCGTCGCCGAGAGGGAGCCGGCCGGGTAGGTCCAAGAGAGGGTGCCGTCGCTGTTCAGCTTCAACGTCTGCTCCTTGTACGGGGAGCAGGGGTTGGACGCGGGGTGGCTCTCGGTGATCCGGCTGGTGACCCTCATCCTGTTCCGGAACCCGATGAGGGTCGCCTCGCCCTCGCACATCAGATCCGCCCGGATGTTGACGGTCTTGGCGACGACCTCGCCCTCCTTGCCCTGGGTGATCTCGAACCGCCGGGTGATCGTGGAGCCGTCGGCGTCCTGGACGCTGCCCTGCCAGGCGCCCAGGTACCCCTTGGGAAGCGCGCCGCCGGGAGCCGGGCTGCTGATGTCCTTGGGCGACGGTTTCCCGCTTCCGTCGCCCTCGGTCCCGGGCGACTGCTTCGGCTGGGAGCTGGGCGGCTTGGTGTCCTCGTCGCCCTTGTCGTAGACCCGCAGCGCGACGAAGGTACCGACGCCGGAGACCATCGCCAGCACCACGCCGAGCGCCCCGAGCAGCATCCCGCGGCCGTGCGAGCGTTCCGGCGCGGGTGCCGCCGCCGGACCGTGCAGCGCGTACGGCGACGGCCACTGACCGGAGGGGGGCGTGTGCTGCGCGGCGGCTCCGGTCACGGTCGCCATGCCGTGCATCTCGGGGCCGCCTGGGGCCGGCGGTGGGGGCGGGAGCGCGGCGCCCGCTGCGCCTTGCTCCGGCTCGCCGGGGCCCTCGGGCGCTGCGGAACCCTCGCGGCCGTCCGTGTCCGTGCCGCTGCCGGCACCCTCCGACGCGGCCGGTCGCGTGGCGGGGGCGTCCGGGCCGGGCGCCCCGGTCGCGGGCCCCTCCCCCGAGGGCGGGGTCGAGGGCGCCGCTGCCGGGGTGGACGGCTCCACTGTCGTGAGCGAGGGCTCGGCGCCGGGGCGGGGCGGGACCGCCGGGGCCTCGGCGGCCCGGTCGGCCGCCGCCTGGGCGCCGGGGACCTCCGCGTCCAGCAGTTGGGCCGCGTGCCGCCCGAGCTGGGCCACCAGGCCGCCCGGCAGCCAGGGTTCGGCGGCCTCCGCACCGGTCGTGCCGGGGCCCGGCTCGTCCTCCGGGTCCGCGGTACGGTCCAGGATCTCCGGCAATCCGGGCCGCTCCGCGACGGGTTTGGCCAGACACGCGGCGATCAGGTCACGCAGCTCGTCGGGGACGCCCGTCAGGTCGGGCTCCTCCTGGGTGATCCGGTACATCTGGACGTGTCCGGCGACGCCCTCGCCGCCGAAGGGGGTGCGCCGTGTCGCGGCGAAGGCCAGTACGGAGCCGAGGGAGAAGATGTCGCTGGCCTCGGTCAGCCGGTCGCCGCGTACCTGTTCGGGCGACATGAAGCCGGGCGAGCCGACGACGGCGCCCGTGCGCGTCAGTTGGGCGTCCGCGACGGTCTCCAGCGCGCGGGCGATGCCGAAGTCGATGACGCGCGGCCCGTCGATGGTGACCAGGATGTTCGAGGGCTTCATGTCGCGGTGGATCAGCCCCGCCTCGTGGATGGCGCCGAGCGCGCGGGCGAGCCGGTTGGCGAGGATGCGCAGCGTACGTACGGGCAGCGGCGCCTTACGGTCGGCGACGGCCTCGTAGAGGGTGATACCCGGTATGTAGCCAGTGGCCACCCACGGCGGATCGGCCTCGGTGTCCGCGTCCAGCACCGGTGCCGTCCACTCACCGCCGACCCGGCGGGCCGCGCCGACCTCCTGCTCGAAGCGGTGCCGGAACTCGGCGTGCTCGGACAGCTCCCGCCGTACCAGCTTGACCGCGACGGTGCGGCCGCGCGGGGACTGGGCCAGGTACACGCTGCCCATCCCGCCCTCGCCGAGCCGCCCCAACAGGCGGTATTCACCGATGCGTTCGGGATCGTCCGCGCGCAGGGACCTCATGTACTCTCCCCCGGTCCGTTCGGCCGCCGTGGGCGGGCCGTCACACAGCTGATGGGAAGCGATCGTACGGCCTGTGATCAGGTGGCAACCACGCGCCGTACGGGCGGACCATCCCACGCCCCGCCCGCCGCGCGGATTCCGGCGGGCGGACCCACGGATCCGCAAGTCGAAGTCGTACGGTCGACGTATGCCCGGCGAGGGCCGGGAACGTACCCGAACCGCTGACCGCGCGGGGGTCGGGCACAGGTCACCGCCGCCGCGGCCGAGAGCCGCGGCGGCGGGGGGGGCACCCGGTCATCCTCCTGTTTCCACCACCGCGCCCCCGGTGCGGAGGTGTCGCTCGTCAGCGTCCCGTCGGCCGGACGACCATCGCCGATCCTCCGCCGCGGCGCTCCGGCTCGGCGGCGGCGCGCCAGCGCCCTCCCTCCAGCCGTCGCACGGCGGTGGCGGCGCCGATCTCTGTGGTCCGGTCGAACGAGTGCCCCAGTGCCTCCAGTTGGCGGCGCACCCGGCTGTTCATCAGCGCGGGTTCGGCGTCGGTCCGCGCGGAGTTGCGCTGACTGGCGCGCGGCGCGGCGATGGCGTCGAGGAGCGGCATCCCGCGGTCGAGGTGATTGGTGAGGGTCTGCAGCACCGTCGTGATGATCGTGGACCCTCCCGGCGAGCCGAGCGCGAGCACCGGCTCTCCTCGCTCCAGTACGACGGTCGGTGCCATCGAGGAGCGCGGGCGCTTCCCGGGGCCGGGCAGGTTCGGGTCGTGGACGCCGGGGGTGACGGGCACGAACGAGAAGTCCGTCAGCTCGTTGTTGAGCAGGAAGCCGCGGCCGGGCACGGTGATGCCGCTGCCACCGGTCTGCTCGATGGTGAGGGTGTAGGCGGCGACGTTGCCCCACTTGTCGGCGACGGTCAGATGGGTGGTGTTCTCGCCCTCGTAGGTGGTGGGCGCCGCCTGGTCGGCGTCGCCGCGCTCGCACTCCCGCGGGTCGCGCGGATCGCCCGGCGCCACCGGGCTCTCCAGCACCTTGCCGTCGTCGATCAGGCAGGCGCGTGCGTCCGCGAACCGCTGCGAGGTCAGCCCCCGGGTCGGCACGTCCTCCTGCGCCGGATCACCGACCCAGCGGCCCCGGTCGGCGAACGCGATGCGGCTCGCCTCCAGATAGCGGTGCAGATACTCCTTCTCGCCGAGGGAGCCCAGATCGCCGCGTTCCAGGATGTTGAGCGCCTCGGCGACGGTGGTGCCGCCGGAGGAGGAGGGCGCCATGCCGTACACGTCCAACCCCCGGTAGCTGGTGCGGGTCGGCTGCTGCGACAGCGCCTCGTACGCCCGCAGGTCCCGCGCCGTCATGTCGCCGGGCCGCACCGTGCGCTCGGCGCCCTTGGCCACCGGTGGCTTTCGCACCGTCCGTACAATGTCGCGGCCCAGCTCGCCGCGGTAGAAGGCCTTGGTGCCCTTGCGGGCCAGCTGCTGGTAGGTGCGGGCCAGGTCGGGGTTGTCGAGCGTGGAGCCGACCTCGGGCAGCTTGCCGCCCGGCAGGAACAGCTCCGCCGTCGCGGGGAAGTCGCGGAACCGGTCCTGGTTGTCCGCCGTCTGCTTCCGGAAGGTCTCATCGACCGTGAAGCCGCGCTTCGCCAGCTTCGTCGCCGGCCGCAGCGTCTGCGCCAGCGATTTGGTGCCGAAGGCGCGGAGTGCCTTCTCCCACGTCGCCGGGGTGCCCGGGGTGCCCACACCGAGTCCGCTGGTGACCGCCTCGGCGAACGGGATCGGCTTGCCGTCCTCGGTGAACAGGTGCTTGTCGGCGCTGCGGGGCGCCGTCTCCCGGCCGTCGACGGTATGCACCTTGCCGTCGGCCGCGTCGTAGTACACCAGGTATCCGCCACCGCCGATGCCCGCCGAGTACGGCTCGGTCACGCCGAGGGCCGCGGCCGTGGCCACCGCGGCGTCGGCCGCGTTGCCGCCGTTCTTGAGCACCTTGATGCCCGCGGCGGAGGCGTCGGCGTCCACGCTGGAGACGGCGCCTCCGTAGCCGGTGGCCACCGGCGACTTGGCCGGGGTCCCGCCGCCGCGGCTCCCCTGCCCCGCGGTGTGCGACCCGTGGTGCGGGCTCGCCGGCACGGCGCCCAGCAGCCCCGCGACCACGGCGCCGGTGCCCAGCACGGCGACGGCGCGGCGCACCGCTGGGCGGCGCCGGACGCGGGTGGCGGTTGCCTGGTGACTCGGCTTCGGGGGGTCGTCGGGAGAGGGCGTCATGGCAGGGGCCTCCTTTGCGTGCTCCGGGAGACAACGCGATCCGCGCAGCGTAATCCGGTTGACGCGGATGCGTCAGCACCCCGCGGTGGGCGGGGACATGCTCACCCCGTCGGTCCGCGCGGCGCGCGAGGGCCTAGGCTGCCGCGTCATGGACGAGAACCTGCGGGAGATCGTGCTCGGTCTGGTCGCCGCCGCGATCACGGCAACGGCGGGCTGGCTGGCCCGCTCCTCCTGGTGGCGCCGCAAACTCCGCCGCAAGCAGCGGTTCTTCGGGCTGCCCGAGAACTCCTCGTGCCTGCTCGTGGTCAACAAGGACCCCGCCGTCGACGAGTGGACGGTGGCCCCCAACGACGTGTTCGCGCTGCTGGAGCTGTCGGCGCTCATCAAGGAGTGCGGTGCCAGGGCGGACGTCGTCGCTCACGACGCCGCCCGGCAGGGTTTCGGGGAGCGCACCGAGATCTGTGTGGGCGGGCCGGTCTCCAACGAGCGGATGGCAGCCCATCTCCGCTCCCTGCTGCCGGGGGTCTCGCTGCTCAGGGACGGAGAGAAGCCGACCACCTTCCTGATCGACGCGGAGCGGTACCCGGCGGAGAAGGGGCTCGTCGAGTATGTGCTGCTGGCGCGGCTGACCGCCGGTCAGGACCGGCAGGACGCACGACCGGTCTTCCTGATCTGCGGCCAGCGGGGCATCACCAACCAGGCGGCCGCGCGGTATCTGGTGCGGCACCATGTGCGGCTGGCCCGCCGGCACGGGCCGAACGGGAACTTCTGCCTGCTGCTGAAGGTCGTCAACTCGCAGGCGTACGGGCCCGATGTGGTCGAGCTGGTCGCCGATGTGACCCGTGCGGCCAGGACGGCCCCGGGGTGAGGGATGCCGCTCACGGGTGGGCGCCGGGCATGGTGGGAGCCGCCTCGGGCGGGCCCACGGAGACGGCCTCGTTCTTGATGTTGCCGCGCTCGCGGCGAGCGACCCAGTTGGCGAACCACGACAGCAGCATGCACAGCCCGATGTAGATGGCCGAGACGACGATCACGACGGGGATGAACGGCATGGTGTAGTCCATGTTGATGGCGATCAGCCGCCCCGCGTGCAGGAACTCCTCATAGGTGATCAGGAAGCCGAGCGAGGTGTCCTTCAGGGCGACGACGAGCTGGCTGATGATCGTCGGCAGCATGGCCCGCACCGCCTGTGGCACCAGTACGTACGTCATGACCTGGGTCTTGCGCATGCCGAGCGCGTAGGCGGCCTCCCGTTGGCCGCGGTCGACGGAGAGCACCCCGGAGCGGAAGACCTCCGCGAGGACGGAGCCGTTGTAGAGCGTCAGCCCGGTCACCAGCGCGGGCAGCGGCTGGACCTCCAGGGCCACGAAGACGAAGAAGATCATGACCAGTACGGGCATGGCCCGGAAGAACTCCACCAGCACCGTGCTGACCCACCGCACCGGCCGGTGCTCGGACAGCCGCCCGGCCGCCAGGACGGCGCCCAGGGCGAGGGCCAGTACGGCGGCGAGGGCGAACGCCTTCAACGTGTTGCCGAGGCCGCGCAGCAGGAGCTCCTGGATACCCACGTAGCCGAACGGCCGCCATTTGACGTACGAGAACTGGCCGGTATCGACAAGGAGATAAATCACCCAGGCGACCAGCGCGGCCAGCGCGAGGCTCGCGGCGATGCCGTAGCCCAGGTGCCGGGCACGCGCCTTGGGCCCGGGGATGTCGTAGAGCGCCGAGGACGCCTCCTGGGCGGCGCGCGGCGCGCGCTTCGGGCTGGGGCCGAGACTGCTCATCGGGCCACCCCCCAGCGCCGCTCCATGGCGTGGAAGAGGGCGCTGATCGCCAAAGTCAGGATCAGATAGCCGACCGCGATCCACACGAAGCTCCACACGACGCTGTAGCCGTTCTCGCTGAGCGTCTTGTAGGTGCTCAGCAGCTCGACGACGCTGAAGGAGCCGGCGATCGCGGAGTTCTTCGCCAGCGCGATCAAGGTGGAGCCGATCGGTGCGATGACGCTGCGGAACGCCTGGGGCAGCACCACGGCGCCCAGCGTCTGACCGAAGGTCATCCCCAGACTGCGGGCCGCCTCGCCCTGGCCGACCGGCACGGTGTTGATGCCGGAGCGGACCGCCTCGCAGATGAACGAGGAGGTGTAGCAGCCCAGCGCCAGCACCGCGAACAGCTCGAACGGCAGCGCGACACCGAAGCGGGGCAGTCCCAGCAGCATCGCGAAGAACAGCAGGGTCAGCGGGGTGTTGCGCAGCACCGTGACCCATGTGGTGCCCACCACGCGCAGGGCCCGCACCGGCGCCACCCGGCACCCCGCCATCAGCACGCCCACCGCGAGCGCCAGCAGGGAGGAGTAGACGGTGAGCTTCACCGTCCCCCAGAAGCCCTCGCCGTAGAGGGAGAAGTTCTCTGTCAGTACGTCCATGGAGCCGTTCGCTTTCCTCTCAGCTCGGCAGCTCGGCAGCTCATCGGCGCGTCAGCGCGTCAGCGCGGGGTCGACGCGGGGCGGCTCGGGGGCCGGGCGGCCGGAGAGGCCGAGGGTGGCGTCGTAGGCCCGCTTCCAGTCGCCGCTGCGCTCGCGAGCGACGAGGGCCTTGTCCAGCGCCCTGGCCAGGGCCCGGTCCTGGCGGGGCACTCCGATGCCGTACGGCTCCTCGGAGAACGCCTTGCCGACGACCTTGAGGCGCTCGGGGTCCTTGGCCGCGTAGCCCAGCAGGATGGTGTCGTCCGTGGTGACCGCGTCGACCTGGTGGTTGAGGAGGTTGTCGACGCAGATGGCGTAGCTGTCGTAGGCGACGGCCACGGCACGCGGGTAGTCCGCCTGGATGCGCTGGAGCGGGGTGGAGCCCACGGCGGAACAGATCTTCCTGCCCGCCATGTCCTGCGGCCCCTTGAGCTGCTTCTCGTCCCGGCGCACCAGCAGCCGCTGCCCTGCGATGTAGTACGGCCCGGCGAAGCCGACCAGCTTCTTGCGGCCCTCGTTGATGGTGTAGGTGCCGACGTAGTAGTCGATCTGGCCGTTCTGCAGCGCGGTTTCCCGGTTGGCGGAGGCGATGGCCTTGTACTCGATCTGCTTGTCCGGATCAAAGCCGAGCGAGGCGGCCATCATCTTGGCGATCTCCACGTCGAAGCCGGTGTACTCGCCGGTGGCCGGGTTCTTCTCGCCCATGCCGGGCTGGTCCTCCTTGACGCCGACCGTCACCTCTCCGCGCCGGTGGGCGCTCTTCCAGGTGGGCGAGGAGGGCAGGGAGAAGTCCTCGGCGACGTCGTAGTGCGGCAGCTGCTCGGGCTGCGGCCCGCGCGCCGGAGGGCTGCCGGAGGCCCCGCAGGCGGCGGTGGCGGCCAGCAGGACGGCGGCGACCAGGCCGCGGCCGAGCACGCCGAGGCCACCGGCTGAGCTGCCGGTGCCCGAGGGGGCGGTGCGGCTGGGCGAAGTAGGCGTACGCACGACCGTCCCCTCTCAGTGCTTGAGGATCTTGGAGAGGAAGTCCTTGGCGCGCTCGCTGCGCGGCGCGGTGAAGAACTCCTCCGGAGAGCGGTCCTCGACGATCCGGCCGTCGGCCATGAACACCACACGGTTGGCCGCCGAGCGGGCGAACCCCATCTCGTGGGTGACGACGACCATCGTCATACCGTCCCGGGCCAGCTGCTGCATGACCTCCAGCACCTCGCTGATCATCTCCGGGTCCAGCGCGGAGGTCGGCTCGTCGAACAGCAGTGCCTGCGGATCCATGGCCAGGGCGCGCGCGATGGCCACCCGCTGCTGCTGACCGCCGGAGAGCTGCGCCGGATACTTGTGCGCGTGTTCGACGAGGCCGACCCTGCGCAGCAGTTCACGGGCCTGTGCATGGGCCTCGTCCTTCTTCTTGCCGCGCACCTTCATGGGCGCGAGCGCCACGTTCGCCAGCACGGTCTTGTGCGCGAAGAGGTTGAAGGACTGGAAGACCATGCCGACTCCGGTACGCAGCCGCGCCAGCTCGCGGCCCTCCGCCGGAAGGGGCCGGCCCGCCAGGGTGATGGTGCCGGACCCGACCGTCTCCAGCCGGTTGATGGTGCGGCACAGCGTCGACTTCCCGGAACCCGAGGGTCCGATGACGACGACGACCTCGCCGCGGCCCACGGTCAGATCGATGTCCCGGAGCACATGCAGCGTGCCGTAGTGCTTGTTGACTCCACGCAGCTCGATCAGCGGTTCCGCAGGCAGGGCTTCCATAGGCGACGATTCCATAGGATGTGGAAACTATCGGGCCGAATGGGGCACTACCTGGATGACACGCAGCGAGGGGACGCACCGGACGGAGTACATCGACGGAGCACGTCCCTCACGCACGCCCGCCGGAGCCGCCGGGCGGGGCCGCCGGACGGGTACGTCAGCCCTCGCTGACCTCCGCGTACGCCTGGGACAGCTCGGGGGAACCCGTCTCCGCCCAGGCGCCGCCCTCCTCCAGCACGTCCGCCTCCCGCCCGGACGGCAACCGCACCACCGGCTGGCCGCCCGAGGAGAGCACCCATCGGGCGCCGGGCACCGTGCGCACCATCACGGTCCCCAGATAGAGCCCGGCGTCCGTGCCGAGCCAGGGGGTGACCTCCGGGTCCTCGCGCCAGTGCGGCAGCAGCTGGTCCAGCGCGGCCAAGGACTCGACGGAGTCGTCCAGTTCGACACCGGCCCCTCGCGCCTGCTCACGCAAAAGTTCGCACTCGGAGAGAAGCTGCGCCGCGCTCTCCGGGTCGTCCGACAGCCGGCCGGTCGATGCCGCCACCCCCTCGGCATCCGGGTGGGGCTTGCGCCAGTTGTCCAGAAAGGGGAAGTGCATGCGCATCAGCGTGGCATTCGCACGCCCCCGGACACCATAGGCGCGCTGTGTGAACAAGCCGCCCAGCTTGGGCTGCCGGACACCTTGACGCCGCATCAGAGCCTCCCTAATTTCACCCCGCCCCGGTGGAATCCGGGGTGCACTCAAGGCCGTTGGAGTCCCACGAGAGGGCATCACGTGCGCAGACGTACCTGGATCAGATCCCTCACCGTCCTGGTGGCCGCCGTATCCGCGACGACACCGACCCTGGTGGCGACCGCCACCGCGCAGGACCGCAGGCAGCCGACCGCACAACCGACCGCCCCCGCCGATCGGGCCCTCCCCCTGGAACGCCTCTACGACAACCGCGCCGTCAGCGACGATGCCGACCCCGGCGCCGCCGACTTCGACGGCGCGGGCCGCTCCCTGTCGGCACAGGACCTCAAGGCCGCCGGCTGGGCCCCCGGAACCCGGCTCGATCTGGACGCGGCACAGCTGCGCTGGCCCGACCGGGCTCCCGGCCGCCCCGACAACGTACGCGCCGACGGCCAGCGGGTCCGCGTCGGCGGACGCGGCGACGCCCTCTCCTTCCTGGTCGCCGCCACCTCGCCGCACGGCGCGGCCGACGCCGTGAGCGGCAAGGGCACCGTGCGCTACCGGGACGGCTCCCGCAGCGCCTACACCCTCACCGCGGGCGACTGGCGCGGCGGCCCGCTCGCCACCAAGGCCGTCGCCCTCCCCCACCTCAACACCCGGCACGGTGGGCAGCTCGACGAGAAGGCGCGGCTCTACGCGGTCACCGTGCCCCTCGAACGCGGCCGCCAGGTCAGCTCCGTCACGCTGCCCCGCGATCCGGGCGCCGACGCCGACCTGCATGTCTTCGACATCTCCGTACGCCCCGGGAGCGCCGGCTGGACCGGCAGCTGGTCCGCCAGCACCGGCGGTTACACCGGCACCGGGCAGTGGCGGGACCAGACGCTCCGGCTGGTGGTGCACACCTCCGCAGGCGGGCCGCGGGCCCGGATCCGGCTGGAGAACACCTTCGCCGCCGAGCCCGTCCGCATCGGCCACGCCTCCATCGCCGTACAGAAGGACGGCGCCACGGCGCACCGCAGCCCGAAGCCGCTCACCTTCGACGGCGGGCACGCCGGAACCCGCATCCCCGCGGGGGCCAGGGCCGTCAGCGACCCGGTGGGCTTCGACGTACCCTCCGACACCAATCTGCTGGTGAGCATCCATCTGCCCGACCCCGTGCCCGCCGCGCCCGTGCACAGCAAGGCGCTGCAGAAGTCGTATCTGAGCGAGGGCGGCAGCGGTGACCGCACCGGCGAGGCCGACGGCGGCTCCTTCACCCGCTCCCTGACGATGTGGCCGTTCCTGACCGGCGTCGACGTCCGGGGCGGACCCGGCTCGGTCGTCGCGCTCGGCGACTCCATCACCGACGGCGTCCGCTCCACCCAGGGCGCCAACAGGCGCTGGCCCGACGTGCTGGCCGGCCGGCTGCTGGCCCAGAGCGACGTGCCCAGGCTCGGCGTCCTCAACCACGGGATCTCCGCCAACCGCATCGTCACCGACCGCTACCCCGGCGACGGCATCAGCACCGACACGGCGGGGGTGAGCGCCCAGCATCGGCTGGAGAGGGACGTCCTCGCCCAGACCAACGCCAAGACGGTGGTGCTCTTCGAGGGCATCAACGACGTGCGGTGGGGCGCCTCGGCCGAGGAGGTCATCGCCGGGATGAAGGCCATCGCCGCGCGGGCGAAGGAGCGTGGGCTGCGCGTCGTCGTGGCGACGATCACGCCGTGCGAGGGCTACCACGACTGCACGGCGCAGGTCGACGCCAAGCGTACGAAGGTGAACGCGTTCGTACGGGAGAACGGCGGGCACTTCGACGCCGTACTGGACTTCGACAAGGTGGTACGGGACCCCTCGCACCCCGCGCGGATGCTGCCGAAGTACGACTCAGGGGATCATCTGCACCCCGGCGACGCCGGGTTGCGGGCCCTCGGGGAATCGATCGATCTGCGGCTGCTCACCGGCTGAGCCCGCCGGTGGCCGGCAGGCGGTGCCCCCCCGGCCCGCGTGCCGGCCGTCGGGCCCGCGCCGCCCGTCCCGGCCGCACGCCCTTCGAGGGGCGGGCGGCCGGGACGGCGACCGGCTCACAGCTCCAGGTCGACGACGACCGGGGCGTGGTCCGAGGCGCCCTTGCCCTTGCGTTCCTCACGGTCCACATAGGCGTCGGAGACGGCGGTCGTGAAGGCCTCGTTCCCGTAGACGAGGTCGATCCGCATACCGCGGTTCTTCGGGAAACACAGCTGCCGGTAGTCCCAGTAGGTGAACGGCACGTCGTACTTGAGCGGGCGGGGGTGGACGTCCGAGACCCCCGCCGCCTCCAGCGCGGCCAGCGCTTCCCGCTCGCGGGCCGTCACATGGGTGGAGTCCGAGAACTGCGCGATGTCGTGCACATCCCGGTCGGTCGGCGCGATGTTGAAGTCGCCGAGGACGGCGAACGGCGTCGCGGCCGAGGCGAACTTCTCCGCGGCGTCCCGCAGGGCGGCCAGCCACTCCAGCTTGTACTCGTAGTGCGGGTGCCCCACCTCGCGCCCGTTGGGCACATACAGGGACCACACCCGCACCCCGCCGCAGGTGGCGGCCGCGGCGCGGGCCTCGACGACACCCTCCCACTCGGGCGCGCCGGGCAGGCTGAGCGCCGGATCCTCGATGCCCACGCGGGAGAGGACGGCGACACCGTTCCAGCGGCCTTGCGCGCTGACGACCGACTCGTAGCCGAGCGCGCGCAGCTCCTGCTGCGGGAAGGCGTCGTCGGACACCTTCAGCTCCTGCAGACAGAGCACATCGGGCTGTGCGGACTCCAGCCACTGTGTCAGGCGGGGCAGCCGGGCCGTTATCGAGTTGACGTTCCAGGTGGCAATACGCATGCAGACTCCGTCGGGGGTCACGGGGGTCTTCCCCCGGGAGCATGCAGGCTACCGCGCCAGTCGGACACCCTCCCCCGACCGGAGGTGGTCGTGAGCGGCGCCACCCGTTCCGGGACCGCCCTCACCCAGCATCCGGTTCAGCACGCCGAGCCCGTTGTCGTTGAGCAGACCGTCGTGGATGTCGTAGACCTGCGCCGGGCTGACGGCGCGCACATAGTCCAGGACCTCGGAGAACTTGTTCCACGGGGCGTGCATCGGCAGCAGCAGCGTCTTGACGGGGCGCTCGGGGACGGTGAGGGCGTCACCGGGGTGGAAGACCAGACCGTCGACGACGAACCCGATGTTGGTGATCCGGGGGATGTCGGGGTGGATGACGGCGTGCAGCTCGCCGTGCACCTCGACCTCGAAGCCCGCCGCCTCGAACGTGTCACCGTGGCCGACGGTGTGGACGCGGCCGGGGAAGGCGCCGGAGATCTGCTCTGCGACGCTGCGCAGCGTCCAGATCCGGGCCTCGGGGTTGGCCTCCATCGCGGCGCGCAATCGCAGCTCGTCGAAGTGGTCGGGGTGCTCGTGCGTGACCAGCAGGGCGTCCGCGCCCAGGGCGGACTCCTGCTCGCTGAAGCCGCCGGGGTCGATGACGAGCGTGCGGCCGCCCTTCTCCAGGCGGACGCAGGAGTGCCCCTTCTTGGTGAGCTTCAGCGGGGTGTCGTTCGCGTCAGTTCCCATGGGGCTCATTCTCCTCTTCGGCCTCCTTGCGGTCCTCCGGAGTGGTCTCCTCCCGGATCACGCGCTGGGCGACGGCGAAGGCCGAGTTGGCGGCGGGCACCCCGCAGTAGACGGCGGTCTGGAGCAGCACTTCCTTGATCTCGGCGGGGGTCAGCCCGTTGCGCAGTGCGGCGCGGACATGGAAGGCCAGCTCTTCGTGGTGGCCCCCGGCCACCAGCGCCGTCAGGGAGATCACCGAGCGGGTGCGCCGGTCGATGCCGGTGCGGGTCCACACCTCGCCCCAGGCGTACCGGGTGATGAAGTTCTGGAAGTCCTCGGTGAAGTCGTCGGTCGCCTCCAAGGAGCGGTCGACGTGGGCGTCACCGAGCACCTCGCGACGTACCTTCATGCCCGCGTCGTAGGCGTCGGTGCGCAGCGCGGCCCGGTCGCCGGACTCCAGCTCGGCGACGGCGGAGGCCTGCGGCGGCACGGGGCTGATCACGGGGGCCGGAGCCGGGGGTCCGGCGGCCGACTCCTGCCAGGTGGTGGTGAAGTGCCGGATGAGCAGATCGGTGACCGCGCCCGGCTGCTCGACCGGCGTCAGATGGGAGGCGCCGGGCACGATGGCCAGCCGCGCGTCCGGGATACCGGCGACCAGCGCGCGGGCCTCGGCGGGCGGGGTGACCTGGTCCTCGGCGCCGGCGACGACCAGCGTGCCGACCCCTATCCGGTCCAGCGAGTCCTTGACGTCGAAGGAGGCCAGCGCCTCGCAGGCGGCGATGTAGCAGCCCGGATCGGTGGTGCGCACCATCTGCACCGCCCATTCGACGATGGCGGGCTGCGCGGCGGCGAAGCCGGGCGTGAACCAGCGCTCGGGGGTGGTGCGGGCGATCGGGTCGAGTCCGTTGGTACGGATGACGACCCCGCGCTGCCGCCAGCTGTCGGGGGTGGCGAAGCGGGGCGAGGAGGAGATCAGCGCGAGCGAGGTGACGCGCTGCGGGGCCCGCAGCGCGAGCTGGATGCCGATGGCGCCGCCGAGGGAGCAGCCCGCGTAGCCGAACCGCTCGATGCCCAGCCGGTCGAGGGTGGCCAGCAGCCGCTCGGCGTAGGCGTCGGCCGAGTCGGCGGAGTAGGCGGGGGAACCGCCGTGGCCGGGCAGGTCGAACCGCAGCACGCGCCAGTTGCGGGTCAGCTCGGGGATCTGCCGGTCCCACATGTGCCAGGTGGTGCCGAGGGCGGGGCCGAGAACGAGTACGGGCGCGTTGTCGGGTCCGTCGGTCCGGTGCTGGAGCGTCTGGGCGGGGGTCACCGTGCTTCACCTCGGGCAGGCGTTCGGGACAGGGTGGGGGATGGGCGGCCGTTACTCACGCGTTCACGCTATCGAGCGGTGCGCGGGCCGCACCGCGCGGGGGCGCCCGCAGCGACCGGCCGAAAGGGCTTGCGGCGGCGGCGTGCGCGGGGGGTGGAGAAAATGTGCGGAACTCAGAACTCGGTGGTGGAGACCACGTAGACACGGGGCCTGCTCTTGTATGTCATATCCACAGTGATCGCCAGATCGGGCTCGCTCCTGGGCTGCTCGATGCGGATGCTGCGGTAGTGGCTCTTGGGCTCGTCGAAGCGCCAGCCGACCCGAGTGGCCTTCTTGTCGCTGATGGCGACCTCGCCCTTCGTCAGCTGCGACCCGCTGCTGCCGATGTCGGCGAAGAACTCCTTGAGCCGCTTGGGGCTGGTGCGGAACTGCACCCACATCGTGCCCTTCTGCCATGCGTTCGCCTCGTAGAAGGCCACCCGGGTCGCCGCGGGCGGGACCGGGATGTCGTAGATGCGCTGGCTGACCCTGGGAGGCCGCGCGTAGGTGAGGTTCGTGGCGGCTGCGGCGCGCTCCTTGTCCTTGCCGCTGGCGCGGCTCTGGAACGCGGACTGCACCAGGTAACCGCTCGGCAGCGCGATGAGCAGCACCACGATCGCCAGTACGACGATGCGGTGCCGGGGCCGGTGCGGGGGGCGCTCCCCGGCCTGCGGGCGGGCGGCCGGGTATCCGGCGGGGGCCGGTGAAGCGCTCTCGGGCCCGTCGGGCTCTTCGGGCTCGTGGGAAGGGGAGCTGTGGTCCGTGTGCGGCATGGCGCTGGGCGTCTCAGAGGGTGTGGTGGATTGTGGTCGGGGCGGCCGTCCGGGCCCTGCTCACTGGCCGACGGCCCGGCGCAGATTGTCCGCCGCCCGCTCGTAGCGCTCGTAGCGCTCCAGCCGGCGGCGGTTGGCGCGCCGGAAGCGGCGGGCCACCAGCCGGGCGAGGTCCGCGGCACCGACCATACCGGCCTCGGGCCCCAGTTGTGCCTTCACGATACGGGCCTCGGGGCGGTAGCCGCGCCCCGTCAGCTGGCGCCGGAACGCCTCTCTGGCGGGGTCGATCAGCAGTTCGTCGGCCGCGCTGACCCCGCCGCCGACGACGAAGCAGGAGGGGTCCAGCGCCGCGGCGAGGTTGGCGAGCCCCACCCCGAGCCAGGAGCCGACCTCGTGGAACAGCTCCGTGCACATGGCGTCACCGGAGCGGGCGAGCTCCGTGATGAGCGGCCCGGTGATGTCACCGACCTGGCCGCCCACCCGGTCGATGATGCCGTAGGCGACGGGCGACTCGGCAGCCGCCAGCTCGCGGGCCTCCCGTACCAGCGCGTTCCCCGAGCTGTACTGCTCCCAGCACCCTCTGTTGCCGCACGGGCAGCGGTGGCCACCGGGCACCACCTGCATATGGCCGAACTCCCCGGCCACTCCGTACTTGCCGCGCTTGACCCGGCCGTCCTCCAGGATGGCGCCGCCGATGCCCGTGCCCAGCGTGATCATCACCAGGTGGTCCTCGCCGCGTCCCGCGCCGAACCGCCACTCGCCCCAGGCGGCGGTGTTGGCGTCGTTGTCGACCATCACCGGGACGGCCAGCCGGGCGGTGAGCGCGTCCTTGAGGGGCTCGTCCCGCCAGGCCAGGTGCGGGGCGAAGAGCACCCGCGAGCGGTCCGCGTCGATCCAGCCCGCGGCGCCGATGCCGACGGCGTGCACATCGTGCCGGTCGGACAGGTCGAGCACCAGCTCGGCGATGGTGTCCTCGACGACCTTCGGGCTCTTGGACTTCTCGGGCGTCTCGGCGCGGACCTTCTCCAGGATCGTCCCGTCCGCGTCGACGACACCCGCCATGACCTTGGTGCCGCCGATGTCGATACC
The DNA here is from genome assembly GCF_018070605.1 of Streptomyces sp. B15. Lineage (NCBI taxonomy): Bacteria > Bacillati > Actinomycetota > Actinomycetes > Kitasatosporales > Streptomycetaceae > Streptomyces > Streptomyces sp. B15. The sequence goes on along the minus strand of NZ_JAGPXJ010000013.1, from coordinate 14,266 downwards.
GACGGTGGGAACGCGGGGTGCCGACAGGTGTGAGCGCCGCTCACGGGTGCTGACGGTCCTCAGCACGCTGGGGCTGGGGCCCGTCCGCCGTCGGTAGACCCTGTCTGCTCGCTGGAAGCTGTCCGCGTTCAAGAGTGGTCGTCTCTCTGGGAGGGGTCCTAGGGGCGCGCCCGATTCTGCCAGGGATCAACCGTACGCCGTCCACCGTGCGCCCGGAGGCTCCACCCTGGAGATCGGGCCCCTGCGTACGGCGGCACCGAGGGGCCCGACGCGGGGCCGAGCAGAGCTGCCCGGCCCCTCCCGTCCGGTGGGCCCGGTTCAGCGCCGCAGCTCGTGGCTGAGCTCCTCCAGCTCGCTGCCTCCGGCCATCTGCCGCACGAGCTCTTCGAGCTCCAGCTCGTCCTTCTCGTAGGCGCCGGCCATGGCACCCCGCTTGAGCAGGACGAAGCGGTCCCCGACCAGGTAGGCGTGGTGCGGGTTGTGGGTGATCAGCACCACGCCCAGCCCGGCGTCCCGGGCCGCGGCGACGTACTTGAGCACGACGCCGCTCTGCTTGACGCCGAGCGCGGCGGTCGGCTCGTCCAGCACCAGGACCTTCGCCCCGAAGTGCACGGCGCGCGCGATGGCCACCGACTGCCGCTCACCGCCCGAGAGGGTGCCGATCGGCTGGTCGACGTCGCGCAGATCGATCCCCATGCGCAGCAGCTCGCTGTGCGTGGTGCGCCGCATCCGCTGGACGTCGAGGCGGCGCAGCGGTCCCCGGCCGACGGTCGGCTCGGAGCCGAGGAAGAAGTTGCGCCACACGGGCATGAGCGGGACGACGGCCAGGTCCTGGTAGACGGTGGCGATGCCGCGGTCCAGCGCCTCGCGCGGGGAGGCCAGCCGGGTCTCCTCGCCCTGGATGCCGAAGGTCCCGCCGTCGTGCTGGTGCAGCCCTGAGATGATCTTGATCAGGGTGGACTTGCCCGCACCGTTGTCACCGAGCACACAGGTGATCTCGCCGGGGTGCACCCGCAGCGAGATGTCCTCCAGCGCGCGGATGTTGCCGTAGAACTTGCTGACGCCGGCCAGCTCGACGAGCGGGGCGTCGTCGTGCGGCTGCGGGTCTTCGGCCGCGTTCATGTCGTCGGTCGCGTTCATCGGGTCGCCTCCGCCCGCTTCCGGATCCACGCGTTCAGCAGCGTGGCGAGCAGCAGCATCGCGCCGAGGAAGAACTTGAACCAGTCCGGGTCCCACTGCGCGTAGATGATGCCCTTGTTGGCCATGCCGAAGATCAGGGCGCCGACGGCGGCGCCGACGGCGGAGCCGTAGCCGCCGGTCAGCAGACAGCCGCCGATCACGGCCGCGGCGATGTAGATCAGCTCGTTGCCGACGCCCTCGCCGGACTGGACGGTGTCGTAGTTGAACAGCAGGTGCTGGCCGGAGACCCAGGCGGCGAAGGCGACACCCAGATACAGGCCGATCTTGGTGCGGGCGACCGGGACGCCGACCGCGCGGGCCGCTTCGACACCGCCGCCGACGGCGAAGATCCAGTTGCCGACATTGGTGCGCAGCAGGATCCAGGTGGCCACGGCCACCAGCGCCAGCCACCACACGATCGTGATCTGCAGGTTCACGCTGCCGATGGTGAGGGTGGAGGCGAAGACGGCTTTGGCCGAGTCGAAACCCTCCATGTCGCTGATGCTCTTGGTGGTGACGGTGCCGCTGATCAGCTTCGTCAGCCCGAGGTTGAGGCCCGTCAGCATCAGGAAGGTACCCAGCGTGATGATGAAACTGGGCAGTTTCGTACGGGTGAGCATGAAGCCGTTGAAGAACCCGATGGCCAGCGTGACCAGCAGCGACACCCCGACACCCACCCAGGTGTTGGCCGTCATCTGATAGCTGAACATCGACGAGGCCAGTGCGGAGGACGTCACCATCACACCGGTCGACAGGTCGAACTCTCCGCCGATCATCAGCAGCGCCACCGGCACCGCCATGATCCCCAGGGTGGAGGAGAAGTAGAGGACGGTGGAGAGACTGGAGGGGCGCAGGAAGCTGTCGGCGACCAGTGCGAAGAAGATGAACAGCGCGACGGCGCCCACCACGGCGCCCAGCTCAGGGCGCCGCAGCAGTCGCACCGGCAGCGAGCGGTGCACCAGGCGTTCGTCGGACGCGGGCGGCCGAGGGGAGGAGTTCGCGGGCTCCGTGGATCCGTCCGGGCCGCTCGGCTGGGTCGTGACCGTCATCGGGTGCCCCGCTTGGTGAGCTTCTCCAGCTTGCCCGCGTCCTTCTTGGTGAGGATCTGCGGCCCGGTGAGCACCGGCTTGCCGCCGCCGAGCATGTCGGCGTTGTAGCGGTAGAGCCACAGCAGGTCGACGGCCTCGTACCCCTGCATATAGGGCTGCTGGTCGACGGCGAAGCCGATCGTGCCGTCCTTGAGCCCGGCGGCGACCTTGTCGTTGAGGTCGAAGGTGTCGATCTCGGCCTTGCTCCCGGCGTTCTTCTTGGCCTGCGCCGCGGTGGCCGCGAAGGGCGCGCCCAGCGTGACGACGGCGTCGACCTTCTTGTCGGACTGGAGCTTGGCCTCCACCGACGACTGCACGCCCGGCATGTTGGTGCCGTCCACGTACAGGTTCTTGACCTTGCCGTCGAAGGTCTTCCCGATGCCGTCGCAGCGCTGCTCGTGGCCGACGTTGCCCTGCTCGTGGATGAGGCAGATGGCCTTCTTCTTGCCCCGCTCGTTCAGCTCGCGACCGACGGCCTCGCCCGCCAGCCCTTCGTCCTGGCCGATGTGGGCCAGGGCGCCGAAGTCCTGCGAGACGTCCTGGCCGGAGTTGATGGTGATGACCGGAATGCCCGCCTTGACAGCTTTCTTCACCACCCGCTTCATGGCGTCCGGCTTGGCCAGGGTGACGATCAGGCCGTCCACCTTCTTGTCGATCGCCGTCTGGACGAGCTGCGCCTGCTTGCCGGCTTCCTTGTCGTGCGAGTAGAGGAACTCGATGTTGTCCTTGGCGGCGGCCTGCTTGGCGCCGCTCTGCACGATGTCCCAGTAGGTGTCGCCGTCGCCGGAGTGGGTGACCATGGCGAACTTCCAGCGCGGGGTGGTGACGTTGGCCTTGCCGGAGGCCGCCTTCTCGCGCGCCTCCTCCGCCCGCTTGCCGCCGGTGCTGCTGCACCCGGCGAGCGCGCCCACCGCGATGACCGTCGCCGCCACCGCGGCCCCCATCGCGCGTATGGATCTGCGGGACGTACGGGACCTTCGCCGGGACCTCTGCACGCTGGCCACCACTTCTGCTCTCTCGGTACGGATACGGTCGGGAACCGCCCTGGATCTTCGCACAAGTATCCGCCACGGTGGCCGGAAACCGTCCGACGGGTCCGCCCCCGCCCGGCCTGCCCCGGATTTGTAGCGGCGGGGAGGGTGACCGTCAACGGGGTCGGCGCCAGGCTCTCTCACACTCACAGCACACCTCTCGGCAACTCTCGGCAGCGCTTCAGGGACGTACCAGCAACTGGAAGTCGAAGGAGTAGCGGGACGCACGGTAGAGGTGGGAGCCGTACTCGACGGCCCGCCCGGTGTCGTCGTACGTCGTGCGCTGCATCGTCAGCAGCGGCGCCCCCTCGTCCTCCCCCAGCAGCTGGGCCTCGGCCGCGTCGGCGATCCGGGCGCCCACGGTCTGCCGGGCGGAGTGCAGCGTCACACCCGCTCCGCGCATCAGCCGGTAAAGCCCCGTCGTCTCCAGCTCGGCCTCGCCGGGAGCGAGCAGGTCCGCCGGCAGATGGTTGCGCATATGGGCCATGGGCTCACCGTGCGCCAGCCGCAGCCGCTCCACCAGCCGCACCTCGGTGCCCTCGGGCACCGCCAGCGCGGCGGCGACCTGCGCCGTCGCCTCCTGCACGGTGTGCCGCAGCACCTGGGTGGCCGGGCGCTGACCGGCCGCCTCCAGGTCGTCGTAGAGGCTGCTCAGCTCCATGGGCCGCTTGACCTGGCTGTGCACGACCTGCGTGCCGATGCCCCGGCGGCGCACCAGCAGCCCCTTGTCGACGAGGGACTGGATGGCCTGCCGGACGGTGGGGCGGGACAGCCCGAGGCGGCCCGCCAGTTCGATCTCGTTGCCCAGCAGGCTCCCCGGTGCCAGCTTGCCGCGCTCGATGGCGCTCTCCAACTGCTGGGAGAGCTGGAAGTAGAGCGGTACGGGACTGGCACGGTCCACACTGAGCTGCAGGTCCACCGGATCATTCTTGGCCACGGAGGGGAGCGTAGTGCTCTTCCGTTCCACCGGGAACCGTACATTCGATTGTCAGGACGAAAAGACAAAACGTTGACAGCGCCGAGTGGGACGCGCCAGCGTAGGGCCATGCGCATCGGACTCATCGGCACCGGCCGGATCGGAACCCTGCACGCCCGCACGCTCAGCGCGCACCCGGAGGTGACCGAACTGGTGGTCACGGACGCGGACGCGATGCGCGCCGTCGAGGTCGCCGCCGCTCTCGACGCCACCTCGGTGCCCAGCGTCGCCGAGCTGTTCTCGCTGGACATCCACGCCGTCGTCATCGCCTCGGCCACCGCCTCCCACGCCGAGCTGATCCGAGCGGCGGCACAGCGGGGGCTGCCCACCTTCTGCGAGAAGCCGATCGCACTCGATCTGGCGGGCACCCGGGAGGCGCTCGCGGAGGTGGAGGCCGCCGGCACCCTGCTGCAGATCGGCTTCATGCGGCGCTTCGACGCCGGATACACGGCGGCGCGGGAGGCGGTGCGCGCCGGACGGCTGGGACGGCTGCACACCGTACGGGCGCTGACCTCGGACCCGGCGCCGCCGCCAGCCGAGTACCTGCCGCACTCGGGCGGGCTCTACCGGGACTGCCTCGTCCACGACTTCGACGCCATCCGGTGGGTGACCGGGCGCGAGGTCGTCTCCGTCTACGCGACCGGCTCCGACGCGGGAGGGGCGATGTTCCGCGACGCGGGCGACGTCGACACCGCCGCCGCACTCCTCACCCTGGACGACGGCACCCTGTGCACGGCCACCGCCACCCGGATGAACGGAGCCGGCTACGACGTGCGGATGGAACTCGCCGGCGAGCTGGACCAGTTCGCCGTCGGGCTGGACGCGCGCACCCCCCTCACCTCGCTGGAGCCGACCGCCACATGGGCGCCGGACAAGCCCTGGCCCGGCTTCCTCGACCGCTTCGGCCCCGCCTACGAGGCGGAGGTCGCCGCCTTCGTGCGCGCCCTGCGCGGTGAGATCCCCAACCCCTGCGACGGCCGGGAGGCCCTCGCCGCTCTGCTGACGGCGGAGGCCTGCGAGTTGTCGCGCGCGACGGGCACCCCCGTGGAGGTGGCCACCCTGGACACCGCGGCCGCACCCGTGCCCACCGACTGAACCGCGCCGGTCCCGGCTCGGGCCACCGGGCGCGGGAGCGGCGGGCGCGGGTGGCCTGGAGGTACTGCCCTACAGCGGCTTGACCATGAACACGCAGGCGTCGGCCACCCGGTGGGCCACCCCGGCCCCGTCCTGGTAACTCCAGCAGTCCAGGTACGGCAGGGAGGCGCGGTAGCCGAGGCGGCTGTAGAGCGCGCTGGCGCGCGGATTGTTCTTCTCCACGCCGAGACCGATGACCTGGCAGCCCCGCCCGGTGGCGAGGCGCTCGGCCTCGTGGATGAGGGCGGTGCCGACGCCCAGCGAGCGCAGCGTCTCCGGCCACACGCCGAGCCCGTTGACCTCCGGACAGCCGGGGTGCGCTGCCCGCACTTCGGGCGCCGCGCACCCCTCCCAGCGGACCTCGCAGCTGCCGACCGGACGCCGATCCCGCCAGGCGACGAGGAAGGTGGCGCGGCCCTCCTGCTGCCGCGCGTAGCGGGCCCCGTGGTGCGAGGCCGCCCCGCGGAACGGCATGTGCTGGTCGAGCAGCTCTAGATCTTCTTCCCGGCACTGACTGATCCGCATGCCGGTAGCCTACGAGCCCGGCCGGGACCGCCGTCCGTGCTTCACGACTCGTTACCCGACCGGCCGGTCACCCGAAGCGCACCGGCAGGCTCGTCACCCCACGCAGCACCGTGCCCTTCCGCCACTCCAGGGCGGCGGGGTGGGCGTCCAGCTCCAGCCAGGCCGTACGCTCCAGCAGCTGCTCGAAGGCGACCCGGGCCTCCAGGCGGGCCAGCGGGGCGCCCAGGCAGAAGTGGATGCCGTGGCCGAAGGCGAGGTGCCCGCGTGCCTCGCGGCGGATGTCGAAGCGGTCGCTGTCCGGGAAGCGGGCCGGGTCGCGGTCGGCGTCGGCCAGTACGGGCAGCACGAGCTGGCCGTCCCCGGGTATCAGCGTGCCGCCGATCTCGACGGGTTCGAGGGTGAAGCGGTAGGTCGACACCTCGACGGGGCCGTCGTAGCGCAGCATCTCCTCCACGGCTCCCGGGATCAGCGCCGGGTCGGCGCGCAGCGCGGCGAGCTGGTCGGGGTGGCGCAGCAGCGCGAGGGTGCCGTTGGCGATGAGCCCGACCGTCGTCTCGTACCCGGCGACCAGCAGCAGCCAGGCCGTGCCGAGCAGTTCATCGGTGGACAGCCGGTCGCCGTCCTCGTCGCTCGTGCGGATGAGCGTGCTCAGCAGTTCGTTTCCCGGCTGGGTGCGCTGCCGCTCCAGCAGCCGGGTCAAGTAGTCGCCCAGCGCCTGTACCGAGGCCGACTTCTCCTCCTCGGGCGCCGCGCCCAGCACATGGTCGGACCACTCCTTGAAGCGTTCCCGGTCCAGGTCGGGCACGCCCAGCAGCTCGCAGATGACGGCGATCGGGAGCGGGAAGGCCAGCGAGGCGACCAGGTCGGCCCGCCCGTCGGGGCGGGCCAGCATGGCGTCCAGCAGTTCGCCGGTCAGCTCCCGGATGCGCGGTTCCAGTGCGGCGACATGGCGCGGGGTGAACTCCTTGGCGAGGAGCTTGCGCAGCCGGGTGTGGTCGGGCGGGTCGCTGGTGAGCATATGGGTGCCGGGCGCGATCGCCAGGGTTCCGGCGTCCGGCCCCGCGTTGGCCCAGCTCTTGGAGAGGCGTTCGTCGTTGAGGGCCGCCCGCGCCACGTCGTGGCCGACCACCAGCCAGGCCAGCGCCCCCTCGGGGGTGCGGACGCGGTGGACGGGGCCGCGTCTGCGCAGTGCGGCGTAGGCGGGGTAGGGATCGCGGACGAAATCGTCCCCCAGCGCCGCGAGGTCGACGACGCCGTCGGTGTCCGGCACCGGTTCCAGCACGCTCTGGTCAGCCATACGGCGAGCGTAGGAGCCGCTCTTGGGAACTTCATCGGTGCGTTTTCGGCCAGTGCTCCCGGCTCAGTCGGAGGTGCCCTTGCTCTTGCCGGGCGCCGCGTCCTCCAGGCGCTGGAGCAGTTCGGTGACCCGCTTGGCGACCGTCTCCCGGTCGTCCCCCTCGGTGAGCGCGGAGCCCATGCCGCAGGCGACGGCACCGGCCGCGATCCACTCGGGTGCCGTGTCGACGGTGACGCCGCCGGTGGGCAGCACGGGTGCCTGCGGCAGCGCGGCGGTGACGTCCCGCAGCCAGCCGGGGCCGTGCAGGGACGCGGGGAAGAGTTTGAGCCCGTCGGCGCCCAGCTCCAGCGCCCGCACCATCTCGGTGGGGGTGGCGACCCCGGGGAAGACGGGCACGCCGTAGCGGTGCCCGGTGCGTATGACCTCCTCGTCGAGGCTGGGTGAGACCAGGTAGCGGGCGCCGGCGTCGACGGCCAGGCGGGCCGAGGCGCTGTCCAGCACGGTGCCCGCGCCGATCACCGAGTCGTCGCCGGTCTCCCGGCGCAGGGTGCTGATCGCATCCAGCGCGTAGGGGGTGGTCAGCGAGATCTCCAGGCTGGTGACACCCGCGCCGAGCAGGATGTCGGCCGTCGCGGTGGCCTTTTCGTAGCTGTCCGCGCGGACGATGGCGATGACGCGCTGTTCCAGCGCGGCTCTGGTGATCTCCCAGCGGTACACGGCAGTTCGCCGCCTCTCTTGATCAGTCGGATGTCGGCCGGGCCCTCGCCGTACCGGACCGGACGGGGCGGGTGGTGCGCTCAGCGGTGCACCGGGTCGGTGCCGCTCAGGAACGCCTCCAGCGCCCGGTCGCGCGAGGCGGCGGTGGGCAGCCCGTCGGTGTCGCCGGGCGCCTGGACGACGAGCGCCGCCACACAGGCGGCCTCGGCCAGGGCCCGCTGGTGGTCGAGGCCGCGCAGCCGGGCCGAGAGCCAGCCGGCCGCGAACGCGTCTCCCGCGCCCACCGGGTCGACGACCGGCACCTCGAAGGGCGGCTGTCGCCACTGGCCTTCGGCGGTGTGGGCGACCGCGGTGTGGTCCCGGTGCTTGATGACGACGGTGCCCGCGCGGCCGAGCGTCAGCAGCGCCTTGGCGCCTTCGTCGGGGCCCGCGCCCAGCAGCAGTTCGATCTCGTCCTCCCCGGCGAGGACGAGATCGGCCTCGCGCAGCAGCGGTCCGACGCGGCGTATCCACTCGTGGTCGGTGCCCAGCTTGCGGCGGACGTTGGGGTCGAAGGAGACGGTGGCGCCGGTCTGCCGGGCGCCTTCGATGAGGGCGTAGGTGGCCTGCTCGGCGTCCTCGGAGAGCATCGGTGTGATGCCGGTGACGTGGACGAGCCGTACTCCGGCGAGGGCTTCGGGGGTGATCTGGGCGGGGCTGAGCAGGGAGGCGGCCGAACCGGCACGGTAGTACTGCACATCGATGGCGCGCCCGGGGTGGCTGTCGCGCAGCAGCAGACCGGTCGGCGATTCGGGGTCCATCTCGGCGCAGGAGACGTCGACTCCGTCGGCACGCAGCTCCCGCAGTACGGCCTCGCCGGCCGGGTCGTCCCCGACACGGCCGATCCAGCGGGCCCAGTGCCCCAGCCTGGCGAGCCCTGCCGCGACGTTGGACTCGGCACCTGCCACGGAACGCCGGAAGTGCGTCGCTCGTTCCAGTGGGAGGCCGGGTTCGGCGAGCATCAACAGCATGGCCTCACCGCAGGTAACCGCCTCCGGGCCGTTTCTCACCGGTAACTCCCCATATCTACCGCCCATGCATCACTCTCTGTGGGGAACGTTACCCGTTTACGCCGGGTAAGCCACCCCCGGGTGGCGGGACACCTTGGGCAAGGACCGAACGTTACCCGCAAAGCGGCGGCCGTCGTCCCATTACAGGACAACGGCCGCCTGACGGTTTCCGGTACGTGTGTGGAATTTGAGGCAGGTGGGGCGCCGGGTGGGTCAGCAGGTGTAGTCGACCAGGTCGAAGGACTCGTAGTGGTCGGCGGTGTAGTAGTCCTCCTGCTCCTTCTCCCCGGTGACGATGCGGCGTGCTCCGCGGTCGTCGGAGCCCGGGGTCTCGACGGTGTACTCGTGGTAGTAGCCCTGGCTCTGGTCGGGCAGGATGCCTTCGCGGTTCTCGAAGACGGTGCCGTCCTGGGGGTAGGGGTAGGGGCCGCCCTGCTCGATCAGGTCGAGGGTGTCGTGGGCCTCGGGCGGAAGCTTCGACTCGCAGATGTCGCCGACGGCGGTGATCTGCGGTGCCGCGGCCACGGACTGCGCCGTGGGGGCGGCGGACGCGGGGGCGGTGGTGAGGGCGGGAGCGCCGACGAACATCGCGGCGGCGAGGGCTCCGACGGCACCGATACGGCCAAGACGTGGGGGGAATCTCATGCCACCCCATGGTGACGCGCGTAGATGGTGTGTCAATGCCAACTCGTTGAATTTTGCCGGGCGTTCACACCCCGGTCGACAGGACGGCCGATGGCTCCGGAGGGGCGGCGGGCTGTGCGCGCCGCCCCTCCGCCGCCGGTGCCGTCAGCTCAACTCCGCGTACCGGGCCCGCAGTCGACGGCTGCCCTCCTCCGTCAGGCAGCCGTGGAGGCGGAGGCGGGAGATCGCGCCGTCCGGGTAGATGTTCATCCGTACGTGGGTGACCGGCGGGGCGTCGTCCAGCAGGAAACGGTGGATCGTGTCGGACTGGAGCCGGGTACGCGGCAGCAGTTCGGTCCACTCGCCCGTCTCGCCGTCCTTGCCGACCAGACCCACCCAGCCCGCCGCGTTGCCACGGAAGCAGGCGGTGTCGACCTCGACGGCGCGGACGCGGCCCTGGCCGGCCAGGACATAACCGACCCAGTCATGGCCCTTGTCGCGGCGGCGGCGGGTCTCCCAGCCCTCGTCCATCTTCTGCGAACGCCCGGGCAGAATGCTGTTGATCGGGGGTGAGAAGAAGCGGTCGGAGGCGTCCTCGGCCAGTCCGCCGTTCTCCAGCGCCACCAGGTCGAAGGTGCCCAGTGCCGTCAACCACTCGGGGTCGGCCACCACTTCTCCGTACACCCGCAGCCGGGCGATGCCGCCGTCGGGGTACTGGCGCAGCCGCAGGTGGGTGAAGCGGCGCTCCTCGGTGACGGTGAAGCCGTTGGCCGCGTGCCCGCCGACGGGAGTGCGGGGCACCAGGGTCGTCCACTTCACGTCGTCGGCGAGCAGTTCCTCGGGGGACGGCGCTCCGGGTACGCAGGTGGCCTCGACGGAGACGGCCGGCGGGTAGTTGCCGCGGAAGTGCGCGGTGTCCACGACCAGACCGCGGACGACACCGGGGGCGCCGAGCTTGACCAGCGCCCAGTCGTGCTCGTCGTCGCCCGGATGCGGCTCCTGGTCCGAGACCCCGCGGCGGCGGCGGGTCTCCCAGCCGTCCATGACCTTGCCCTTGTGCTGGAAGGCGTGCGGGTCGAACTCGGCGCGCTCCGGGTTGAGCAGGTTCTCCCGTTCGGCGAAGAACTCGTCGTTGGCGGCGATGACAGTGGCGCCCAGCCTGCGGTCGGCCAGATCGGGGAGGTGGGCGAAGGGGAACCCGGCCTCCGGTGCACGGTAGTCGGCGTAGGTGTCGCCGCCCCGGTAGGGCGCGGCGTCTCCGGTGTAGCCGGGTATGCCTGCGGGCTGCGCCGCTGTCATGCGGTCTTCCTTTCGACGAGTCGTCCGGTCTTTCCGGTGGGGGTCCCGTGGTCGGCGACGCGTTCGCCGCGCAGCCACGCGGAGCGGACGACGCCGTGCAGGGTCTTGCCCGCGTAGGCGGTCACCTGGTTGCGGTGGTGGAGGCGGGCCGGGTCCACGGTGAAGGTCTCCTCGGGCGCGAGCACCGCGAAGTCCGCGTCCCGGCCCGGTGCGATGGCTCCTTTGCCCTGCAGGCCGGCCAGCCGCGCCGGCGCCTCGGACATCCAGCGGGCGACGTCCGTGAGGGCGAGCCCGCGGCGGCGGGCCTCGGTCCACACGGCTGGCAGACCGAGTTGCAGGGAGGAGATGCCGCCCCATGCGGTGCCGAAGTCCGGGGTCTTGAGGTCGGTGGTGCAGGGCGAGTGGTCGGAGACGACGCAGTCGAGGGTGCCGTCCGCCAGGCCCTGCCACAGCGCGTCCTGGTTCTCCTTCTCCCGGATGGGCGGGCAGCACTTGAACTCGGTGGCGCCGTCGGGGACTTCCTCGGCGGTGAGGGTGAGGAAGTGCGGGCAGGTCTCGGCGGTGATGCGGAGCCCCTCGGCGCGGGCCTCGGCCAGTTGGGGCAGCGCGTCGCTGGAGGAGAGGTGCAGCACGTGCACGCGGGTGCCGTAGCGGGCGGCGAGTTCCACCAGCAGGGCTATGGCGTCGTTCTCGGCCGAACGGGGGCGGGAGGCGAGGAAGTCGGCGTAGGCGGGGCCGTGCTTCTGCGGCGCCGCGGCCAGTCGGCCCGGGTCCTCGGCGTGCACGATGAGCAGCCCGTCGAAGGAGGCGATCTCGGCCATGGCCTCGGCCAGTTGTGCGCGGTCGAGTTCGGGGAACTCGTCCACGCCGGAGGGCGAGAGGAAGCACTTGAAACCGAAGACGCCCGCCTCGTGCAGCGGTCGCAGCTGTGCGACGTTGCCGGGTACGGCACCGCCCCAGAAACCGACGTCGACGTGGGCCTTGGGCTCGGCGACCTCGCGCTTGATCCGCAGGTTGTCGGCGGTGGTGGTCGGCGGGAGGGAGTTGAGCGGCATGTCGACGATCGTGGTGATACCGCCCGCCGCCGCGGCGCGGGTGGCCGTCCAGAAGCCCTCCCACTCGGCGCGGCCCGGATCGTTGACGTGGACGTGGGTGTCGACCAGGCCGGGCAGCAGCGCGTCCTCGCCGACGTCCTCCAGCGCCGCCCCGGATGGCACCTCGGCGTCGTACGCCAGTACCGCCGCGATCCGGCCTTCGCCGTCGACCGTGACGGTTGCCGGACGCTCTCCCTCGGGGGTGAGGACGCGCCGTGAGCGCAGGGCGAGCCGCACGTCGGACAAACCGGCCTCCTTCAGCACTGCGAGCTTTCCAGCTCCATCAGGCCTTTCAACTTTCTGTTGAAAGGTTCGGCTGCAACGAATCCTCGTGCGCCCGGGAGAGCCAGTCAAGGGCTCGACGCTGGAGAACTCCACAAAATGGAACTAAGCTTTCGCCATACAGAAGAAAATCGGCGCGACACCGGCGCCTCACAAGGCGCGCGCCGCAGCAGGAACCCGGCGTCCGCGCTGAGGCGTGTACGAGTAGGGCGAACTCGCGGGATCCGGTCCCCCGGCCCGCCGCCCTCGATACCATGCGCCTGACCGCAGGCCAGGAAAGGAACGCGACGTGCCGCCGTCCGCAGAGCACACAACCACCCCCCAGGCTGCCACGGCCCCTGCCGCGTCCGGCGGGGTCCAGTCCCTCGAGCGGGCCTTCGACCTGCTGGAGCGGATGGCCGACGCCGGGGGCGAGGTCGGGCTCAGCGAGCTCTCGGCCGCCAGCGGGCTGCCACTGCCCACCATCCACCGGCTGATGCGCACCCTCGTCTCCTGCGGTTACGTCCGCCAGCAGCCCAACCGGCGCTACGCACTCGGCCCCCGTCTGATCCGGCTCGGCGAGAGCGCCGCCCGGCTGCTGGGCACCTGGGCCCGCCCCTATCTGGCCCGGCTGGTCGAGGAGACCGGTGAGACGGCGAACATGGCGCTGCTCGACGGCGACGAGGTCGTCTACGTCGCGCAGGTGCCCTCCCGCCACTCGATGCGGATGTTCACCGAGGTCGGCCGCCGTGTGCTGCCCCACTCCACGGGCGTCGGCAAGGTACTGCTCGCCCACACCCCGGACGACCAGGTCCGCGCGCTGCTCGGCCGGACCGGCATGCCGGCCGCCACCGAGAAGACGATCACCACCCCGGAAGGCTTCCTGGAGGCGCTCGCGCAGGTGCGCGAGGCCGGGTACGCCACCGACGACAACGAGCAGGAGATCGGAGTGCGCTGTATCGCCGTCTCCGTCCCGGACTCCCCCACCTCCGCGGCGATCTCCATCTCGGGCCCGGCCGGCCGCGTCACCGACGCGGCCACGGACAAGTTCGTCCCCCTCCTGCACGAGGTCGCCGCCGACCTCTCGGCCGCGCTGGCCAGCTCCGCGGGGGGCCAGTAGGCTCCCGGCGCTCCCGTGACCGCCCTGCGCCGATCCGCTGCGGGGCCGCCCCGTTCGAGGCGTACTTCAAGGCGTACGGAGCGCGGCCACGCTGTGCCTGGTCGCGCAGCTCCCCGCGCCCCCGGCGGGGCGCGGGCCGCTCGGCTCAGTCGTCGGTTGCCTCGACCGCGTTGCGCCAGACCGTGACGTCCAGTTTGACGTAGTTGCTCGGGTCGGACTCGGGGGCATGGCCCCGGTAGGTGACGAGGGCGAGGTGACCGGAACTCGTCCGGACGCACAGCCGCGAGCCGGGCGAGAGCTGGTTCAGCTTCACCGAGTCGGTGAACCGGGTCTCGGCCCGGCACGTCTTGAGCGAGCCCTTCTGAGAGTTGTTCAGCAGGACGAGCTTGCCGTTGGGCTCGTCGATGGACAGCTCGGCGCCGTCGATGGTGGTGTCCAGGTACGTCAGTTCCGAGGGCGTCGCGGTGTCGGAGTCGTCCAGGTCGCGGGGCTTGAGGGGGTCGTCGGCCATGGCCAGGAAGTAGCCCTCGCTCAGGTTGATGCCCTTGTACGCCACGGGCTCGGGATTCGGATCCTTCGCCCCCTTGCCGGCTGCCGAGGAGCCGCCGGACGACGCGTCGGAGCCGTCTTCCCCGCTCGATCCGAGCGCGTAGAGGCCGCCCCAGAAGAGCACCATCCCGCCGACGACCACAGCCGCGATCGTCTTGCCCCGGTCCCATCTGCGGCGCGGCGGCAGCGGCCGGGAATGGACCGGTGGGTAGGGGCCGACCGGGCCCGGCGGGCGGGGCTGGAGGTAACCGGCCGGAGGGTACGGACCGCCGGGCGGCGGCGCGGGGTGCTGTGGGCCCACCGGCCGGGCGGCCATGGTGGGC
>NZ_JAGPXJ010000129.1:0-15205 GCF_018070605.1 Streptomyces sp. B15 | reverse complement strand
GCACCGTCTCGACCTCACCTACACCCTCAGCCCGCTGCACAACCACCCGATGGAGCCGCACGCCGCCACCGCCGTGTGGGAGGGCGGGCATCTGATCGCCTACGACTCCAGCCAGGGCGCCACCCCGGTGAGCGAGACGCTGGCCACCATGTTCGGCCTCGACCCGAAGCAGATCACCGTCGTCGCCGAGCACGTCGGCGGCGGCTTCGGCTCCAAGGGCACCCCGCGTCCTCCGGTGGTGCTCGCCGCGATGGGCGCCAAACACACCTCACGCCCCGTCAAGGTGGTGCTGCCCCGCCGGGAGCTGCCCTCGGTGGTCGGCCACCGCGCCCCCACCATCCAGCGGCTGCGCATCGGCGCCCGCGACGACGGCACGCTGGCCGCGCTCGGCCACGAGGTGACCACCCACACCTCCACCGTCAAGGAGTTCGTGGAGCAGGCCGCCGTGCCGTCCCGGGTGATGTACGGCGCCGACGGGATCCGCACCGGCCACCGGGTCGTGGCCCTGGACGTCCCCACCCCGTCCTGGATGCGCGCGCCCGGCGACGCGTCCGGCATGTACGCGCTCGAATGCGCCATGGACGAGGTGGCCACCGCGCTCGACCTCGACCCGATCGAGTTGAGGCTGCGCAACATCCCCGAGCGGGAGCCCGACAGCGGCAAGCCGTTCAGCAGCCACCATCTCGCCGACTGCCTGCGCGAAGGAGCTCGCCGCTTCGGCTGGGAGCGCCGCGACCCGCGCCCCGGCACCCGGCGCGACGGCGATCTGCTGCTGGGCACGGGGGTGGCCGCCTCCACCTACCCGGTACTGGTCGCCCCGTCCACGGCGTCCGTCCAGGCGCTGAGGGCCGACGGCTCCGGCCCCGCCTACCACGTACGGGTCAACGCCACCGACATCGGTACCGGAGCGCGTACCGTCCTCGCGCAGATCGCCGCCGACCAGCTCGGCGTCCCGCTGGACGCCGTCCGTATCGATGTCGGCAGCAGCGACCTGCCCACCGCGCCGCTGGCCGGAGGCTCCTCGGGCACCGCCTCCTGGGGCTGGGCCGTCCACAAGGCGTGCCGCGAGCTGCGGGAGTCGGGCGGCAGCATCGTCACCGTGGACACCACCACCGATGTGCAGGCGCAGGAGGAGTACGCGCGGCACGCCTTCGGGGCCGTCTTCGCGGAGGTCTCGGCGGACGCGTTCACCGGCGAGGTACGGGTACGCCGTCTGCTCGGTGTCTTCGCCGCGGGCCGCATCCTCAACGCCCGTACGGCACGCTCCCAGTTCATCGGCGGGATGACGATGGGCCTGGGCATGGCGCTGACCGAGCACAGCTCGCTGGACACGCGGCTCGGCGGTTTCGTCGAGAAGGACCTGGCCGGCTACCACGTCCCCACGCACGCCGACGTCCCCGACATCGACGCGCACTGGATCGAGGAGCACGACCCGCACCTCAACCCGGTCGGCGGCAAGGGCATCGGCGAGATCGGTATCGTCGGCACCCCGGCGGCCATCGCCAACGCCGTCCACCACGCCACCGGCCGGCGCCACCGCGAACTCCCCCTCACCCCCGACCTGCTCGTGCCCCGCTGAGGGGGCCGGGCCGACGGGCCGGGGGCGTTCGCGCCCCGGCCGGGGAGGCCGGTGTCCGAAGCCCGGACTCCGGTCAGCCGTGGTCGTCCGGGGCGGCCGGGGCACCGTTGCAGGCCGCGGCCCGATGGGCCTTGACCGCCTGCTCGACGATCCGCACCATGTCCTGGCGCAACTTCCCGTAGTCCTTCCGCCAGGCCTGTGCCTTGACGTACAGGTTGGTGGCGTTGTCGTCGCCCGTGTTCTTGGTGCAGGGCACGACGACGCCGGCGGCGTCCTGCGAGGACCAGCTCTGCTTGTAACCGGGGATGCTCTTGGTCCGGCCGTGGCCCGGACCCGTGCCCACCCGGTCGAGCTTGTGCACCGAGTTGTGCTGTTCGACGGAGACCCGCAGTACCTGCTTGCCGTCCACGGTGACGCCGCACTGGGTGTTGTAGCTGAGCTCTTCCCTGGTCAGCCGCTTCCAGCGGTCCGTGTGGTGGGACGCGGGAACAACTCGGTCCACCACCGCTTCGGAGGCCCAGCAGGTGGTGCCCCCCGTGATCTCGGAGAACTTCTCGGCGTCCTCGCGGTCCTCCCGTTGGGAGAGCGCGCCGCCCACCGCCCCCGCCGCGGCCAGGGCCACGGCGAGGACGGCGAGCAGGGTGATACGAAGCGGGCGGTTCATGTGTGCGCGTTCCATTATTTCGCTATGGCCATTTGCTTCACTTGCTCGATGGAGGTGAGGAACGGTGCCGTGGACGCGACCCTGCTGTAGCCGTGGGTGAAACCATCCTCGGAGTACAGCTCTGACCAGCTCTTCGAGACATCGATGTCGTACTCCTTCCCGATGGCCTCCAGCATCTTCTCGTTCTGCCGCACGTCGCGCCCGGCCATCTCGTCGTAGATCGCGCCGGCCCTGTCCGCCGCCGGGGCGGACTTGTTGCTGCTCCAGTGCTCGGCGTCGTGATCGTTGAGGGCTGCGCCCTCGGCACCGATGATCAGCGCCGCGGCAGTCGCGGCTCCGACGGGATGCGCGGCGAAGGGCTTCAGGACGCTGGCCCCCGTCACCACGGTGCCGAAAGCGCCGTTGGTCCACAGGCGCTTGCTGAGAGTGCCCTTGTCGTACTGCTGATCCTCTACGACTGCCGGGCCGATGATGGCCTCCTGAGCACCGGCGGCCAGTGTGCCCGCGGTCTCCCCCGAGGTCTTGAGTACCTCGTGCACGAGGTTCTCCGTGGGAGCGTTGTACTTCTGATCCGCGGGGACGTCCCCACCCAGGTGATGGTCGAGCACTTGGGCGGTGTAGAGCTTCTGGCCGGCGGTGACCGCCGCATGGGCGTCCGGGTCCTGTCCGAGTTGCACGAGGAACTTCGTCGCGTCGCGGTGATCGATGTCGGCCGGTTCCCCGGACATGGGGAACAGCTTGTCCGCATCCGAGCCGTCCTTCATGGCTTGGAAGAAGTCCGGCGCGTACTCGGCTGCGGCGTTCCCCAGGCCGTGGCGCATGCCGGGGTGCATCGGCATCTCCGCGTTTCCGTTCTCGTCCATCTCCCCCATGCCCTTGATGAGCTCGGACATCAGGTTCGCCTGGGCGCTGGTGTGCTCAGCCGGGACATGCAACGGTGCGTCCCAGGCATGGCCGGTTGTCGCGGCACCGAGAGCGTGACCCGTCGCCACGTGCCCGCCCTGCCAGCCCTTGTGCTCTCCGGAGTCGGGGATCTCCCCGTCGGGGAACCACTTGCGGTCCCGCAGGACGTAGTCGAGGTTCTCCTTGTCCGAGAAGAAGTCGGTCGAGGCCTCCGCGTTGTGCCCGAGGGCCTCCATGTATCCGGTGAACGGGTCCTTACCCTGGTCGTACTCGGCACCGAAGTTCAGGTAGTTCGGGGGGTTGAGGCCGTAGCTCAGCCACTTGCGCTCGGGGACGGCCTTTTCCTCGTGGGAGTAGGGGCCCGGCGTCATGAACGGCTTCTCGTCGACCTTCTTCAACTCGGCGCCGTAGTCGTTGAGGAAACCGGTGTCCCACTTCCCCGTGCGCATCAGGTTGCTCATGACCTGGAAGCCGTAGGGCGGGGCCGCCCGATAGGTGCCCATGGCCGCGTTGGGAGGCTGGTCGCCCATCCGCTGGTAGCCCAGATCGATGACGTCCTGCTTCCACTTCGTCATGGCCGGGGAGTCGGAGTGGCTGGCCAGGGCCAGAGTGTTGCCGAGGTTGTCCTGGAGGGCGGCGAGCTGCTTGTCCACCCCCTTCGGACGATCCTTCGGGTCCGGCGGCATGGCGTCCTCGTAGTCCGGCTGCGCCGCCTTGTACCAGAGTTCCAGGACGCCCTTCGCACCCTTGCGGGTGGCGAACTCCTCGGCGAAGTAGGTGTTGCCGTCGTTCTTGGCGAGGATGCCGTTGACCTTGGACAGCAGCTTCGGGTCCCGCTTGAAGTCCTCGTCGCCCGCCAGCTTGTAGAGGGCGTCGACGTCCTTCTTGGCCTGCACTTGCGGGGTGTCGGAGTTGAAGCCCTTGCCGTACGGGTCGAAGTTCAGGGCCTTTTTCAGATCCTCGTCGGCCTCGGCCGCCTCGCGCAGGGCCTTGAGGATCCGACTGTTGAGGTCCGCGAGCGTCTCGCGGTACGCCTTGGTGATCCCCGGGCTCTCGTCCTTGGGCGGGTCGACGTAGACGACGCCGTCCTTCTTGTTCAGCTTCAGGTAGTTCTTCGCGCCGGCCGTCGGTTTCTCGTACACGACGTCCTCGACGTCCTTCAGCGCCTTCTTGGCGTCCTCGATGATCTTGAGGCACCGGGACATCTCCTTGCCGAGCCACTCGGCCTGGCCGGCGGCCTCCACCACCTGCTTCTGGACGGCGCTGAAGTGCTTGACCGCCGCCTTGTGGGACTCACCGTGCCAGCCGCTCCGCTCGGTGCTCAGCGGCTTGGCGACCGTGCGGTCGAAGGAGGTGTGGACCTCTTCGAATTCCTTGGGGAGCTTGTCCCACGCCTTCACCGCCGCACGCAAGGCGGTGAGATTGACATGGCGCACCGTCTGATAGTCGAGAGTCTTGGTCATGGCTCAGCTCCCCCTAGGGCTTCGGGCCGGCCGACGGAGGCGTGGTCGGCATCGGAGGGCCGTACACCGGTTGGTCCGGCTGCGGTGGCCTCAGCAGGGGGTACTGATCCTGGAAGAACGGGTGTTGCGGCGTGTCGGACAGCAGCGGCTTCCGGTTCGGGTCCAGGAGGTACTTGAGCGGATTCTCCTTCCGATCCCGCTCCTTGGCGATCTTCTCCACCTGCTCCTTCGTCCAGACGTCCCCCTCCAGCGTCTTCGCGGTGACGTTGCGGAGCCCGGTGGCAGTGTTCTCGTACTGCTTGCGCAGATGCTTCATCTGGCCGCGCCACATCTCCTGGAACGTCTTGAAGGCCTCGTCGCAGGAGAAGCCCTTCATCGACCCCGGAACCTGTTCCATCTCCCGCATGGCGGTGTCGTCCACCTTTTGGAAGGCAGTGCCGACCTTCTCCACCTTTTTGGCGGCTTCGTCGAGCACATGTGGCGTCACCTGAAGCCACTTGCCGTCGCCCTTGTCGCCGGCGCCGTTCAACTGCGTCCTTGCGGACTGCTGGTTCTGTGCCCTTGCGACCAACCCTGCCCATTCTTGCTCGAATGACACGAATCCCCGCTTTCGTCGGTGAACATCGCCGACCCTCTTGTGAACTTACAAGAGAAGCTGACGTAAGTCTCCCAAGAAGTGGTGAAGAGCGAAGCGTTGAGCGGTGACGGTATGTCACCGTACGGATACAGGACGTCATGTGCCCGTGCTGTGAACGATGTTGAGAAGGGTGCCGTGAACGGTGCAAGTGTCGTGGGTGCCGGGGGCGTTGCGAGTGTCGCGGGTGCCGGGGGCGCCGCGCTGGAGGGGGCCGGCGGCCCCACCGGACCACGGGACCACCGGACCATCACCGGATCCGCGACTCGACGCGGATGGAGCGGGGCTCTCCGAGCGCCAGCCGCACCGCCTCGATCGCGCTGGCGAACGAGACCTCGCTCAGCACGCCCGGCGCCGCCACCTGGTCGCCGACCAGATAGCGGCCCTCCCCCTGGTCCACGGCGGGGCGGTCGCGCCAGCTGGTGCCGGGAACGTCCACCGCGCCCGTCCGGCCGTCCGCCGTCGCCTCCGTACGCCGTACGACCCGCTCCCGCCACCCCGGAAAGCCCAGGTCGAGCAGGCGTTCCCCGCGAGCGAGCCCGGCTTCCCGCGGCTCGTTCGGGGCCAGCGGGAACTGGGCCTGGACCAGCGACTGCCCGGCCGGTGCCAGCGAGGCGTCGGACGCCGTGAACCGTTCGACCCACCCCGGCGCGTCCAGGTCCGAGACGACGAAGGCGTCCCCCCTGCGGGCTTCCAGAGCCAGGTCCAGCAGCGCCGTGCGCCCGCTCGGCCAGGTCAGCCCGGGGCCGTCCAGCAGCCCACGGGCCGCCGCCAGCGAGGTGGCCACCACGACAGGGCCGCGCCGGCCCGCCTCCCCCAGCGCGGAGGCATCCACGCGCGCTCCCAGCTCGAGGCATACGCCCAGCTCACGCGCCCGCCCGGCCATCCGCTCCACCAAGCCGGCCCAGCCGCCGCGCGGATAGTGCGCCTCGGGTGGCAACTTCGAGGCCCGCCGCATCCGCTCGTGCGTGAACGCGGCCGACAGCTCGCCCGGCGCGTGGTGAAAGGTGGCGACCGCCGCGAAGTACGCCGCCGCCCGCGCCGTCTCCTCCCCCACCTGCTCGGCCGCCCACTCCAGATAGGGCACCCCGACCGGGGCACCGCGCCTGCGCCGCAGCCGCAGCAACCCGGCCGGCGGAGTGCGGCGCAGGACACCCTGCTGGTGGTAGCGCACCCGCAGCCCCTCCCTGACCGGTACCCGGGCCATCGGGGGCAACAGCCCGCGCGCCTTGAGCCAGCGCCAGTGCGGGCCGCCGTTGTAGAGCGCGTGCGGTCCCTCGTTGGTGCGGTACGGCCCCTCCGCCGTGCGCGCCCGCCCGCCGAGCGTGCCGCGCGCCTCGTACAGCGTGACCTGCGCGCCGGCCTCCGCCGCGGCCAGCGCGGCGGTCAGCCCGCCGAAGCCGCCGCCGACGACGGTGAGGTGAGTGGCGTGCGCCATGGTGCCTCCTTCTGCTCGCTGTCCTGCGCTGCCTCGCTGTGTCCAGGACGGATGGCGGACCGCGCGATGTGACATCGCCGGTGGCGAGGCGCCACGTCGTCGCTGTCGCTGTCGCTGTCGCTGCCGCCGTCGCCGTCGCCGTCACCGGTGCGGCCCTCGCCCGCATGCGGCCGCTGCCGACCGCCCCTACGCTCGGAAGGAGGAGGTGCGGCGAGCATGCCCGAACTCCCCGACGTAGAAGGCTTCCGTCGGGTCCTCGCCGACTGTGCGCAGGGCCGGACCATCCAGCGGGTCGAGGTCCGCGACGCGGGCGTCCTGCACGGCATCGGCGCGCGGCGGCTCAGCCGCGACCTGGAGGGCCGGAAGTTCACCGAACCGGAACGGCACGGCAAGTGGCTCCTGGCCCACACCGGCGGGCCGACCCTCCTGCTGCACTTCGGCATGACCGGACGCCTGGTGTGCGCAGCCGTCGGCGACGAGCCGCACCGCCACGACCGGGTGCTGTTCACCCTCGGCGGTGGCCGCCAGCTCCGCTACCGTGACCAGCGCAAACTCAAAGGCCTCTGGCTCGCCGACGACCCCGAGGCCGCCCGTCGCCTCGACGACCAGGGCCCCGACGCGCTGACCGTCTCCCGCACCGACTTCGACGCCGCCCTCACCGCCCGCCGCGGCCGCCTCAAGGCCGCCCTCACCGACCAGTCGCTGCTGGCCGGGCTGGGCAACCTGCTGGCCGACGAGATCCTGTGGCAGTCCCGGCTGCATCCCTCCCGTGCCACCGGCTCCCTCACCGACGACGAGCGGGCCACCTTGCACCGGACCATGCGCCGCGTACTGCGCACCTCCGTACGCGCCGAGCACGTCCCGCCGCGCGACAACTGGCTGACCGGCCACCGGGACGCCCCGGGTGGAGCACCGTGCCCGCGCTGCGACACCCGGCTGTGCTCGTCCCGCATCGCCGGCCGCACCACCGTGTGGTGCCCGCGCTGCCAACCCGAGCCGAAATCGTAGGAGTCCGGGGCGGCGCGCTCGACGGAATCAGCGCCCCGGAAGCGAACCGACACCGTGAATGAGTGGTGGGGAGCCCTGCCCGCATCCCCCCCCCTCGCCCCATTTCCTGGGTGTCGAAAGGTGTCGGACCCCGAATGGCCGTAAGAATCGACGCCATGAGAAACGACAGCGATCCCGGGCCGGAAGAGAACGCCGATACGCTCTCGGAAACAGAACATGGTCCATGGGAACTCCGTCAGGTACTTCTTGCCCGCACAAATGAACTGCAAGCACTCCTGGAAGACCGATGCCGTACACACGGCGAGGACCGGAAAGACCTGCTGGAAAAGGCGAAGAGTGAGCTGAGCAGCGCCCGCAGCGTACTGTCCCATACGCACCGGAGAAAAAGATCGGCCTCGCACATCGCGGTGGGCCAGATCCACGTCGACACCGCGCACAATCTCCTGCTGCGTCTTTCCGACCCGAAAGAGATCGTGCCGATGCTGCCGGGTGTGGTGGCCTCGGTGAGGGAGGCCCTGGACGCCGAGGACCCTCGCCGCATCGCGGTGGAGAGAATCTCCAGAGCACCAGAGGCCATCACCGCGTCCGCCCGCGAATCGCTTCTGGACGCCGTCAGCGTGGCCCGGCAGGTACGCATTCAAAAGACCCTCCGCGTACGCAGCTTCGTCACCATCGTGCGCTGGGTCGCGGGATGCCTCGCGGTCGGAGCGGCGACCGTCGCCCTCCTGGGGTGGTTCTTCAGCGACACCGTACCGCTGTGCTTCTCTCCCGACCGGGTTTCCGGCGCCGACGCGTACCACGTCGTCTGCCCGGTGCGATCGGACCCGGACGCGGCGTCGAAAGACCTCGATGTAAGCCTCGCGGCAACAACCGCGCCGGCGGACTATGTGGTCGTCGAATTCGTCGGCCTGGTGGCTGCCGGAATCGCCGCAGCCGCCACCATCAGGCGTATCGGCGGAACCGCCGAACCGTACAACGTGCCTTTCGCCCTCGCCCTGCTCAAGCTCCCCATGGGCGCACTGACCGCGGTACTCGGCCTGCTGCTGATGCGCGGAGGATTCGTGCCCGGACTGACCGCACTCGACTCCTCGGCGCAGATCATCTCCTGGGCCATCATCTTCGGCTACTCCCAGCAGATCTTCACCAGACTCGTCGACACCCAGGCCAAGAACGTGCTGGCCTCCGCCGGCGGCTCCGGCGCCGCGGGCGGCAGCACCGCGTCCCGCCCCCCGAAACCCCTCACCCGCCCCGAGTGACACCGTTCGGACGAGCGCCGCGCGGGGGTACCGTCCCGACGCCTACGGGGCACCGTCCCGACCGGACCGTCCCCCGACCGGGTTACGGGCCAGGCCCGGCCCGAGAGCGGACATCGGCGTCAGGCCGTGTCCCGCACGCAGGAGCGCGGGGCGACCGAGTCACCGAGCAGCCGCTTCATGGACTCGGCGGCCCGTACCGCCGCGTCACCGCAGCAGTTGTTGAACAGCACGTGCAACTGCTCCACCCGCTCGGCGAGAGCGCGCAACCGGGGCAGCCACTCCGCGAGTTCGCCGTCGCCGTACACGTACCGGAACCGGTCCTCCTTGCTCCCGCTCGGCATAGTGCCGCAACCGCCCCTCGGCATCCCGCCGCCCGACCGGATACCAACCGCTGCGGACCAGCGCCGGGTCGGTCCACGCGCACGTGCCCACGAGGATGTCGCCCATGAAGCCCGGTTACCCGCCCCGCCCTCGACCAGACCGACGGATCGTCGCCGGCGCGGGGCCCGCCGGGGCAACCAAGAGGCGCCCACCCACCAGGAGGTGTCCACCAAAGAGGCCCCGGTGCCGCAGCGGTACGGGGGCGGCCGGGTCAGCCGAGCTTGGCCTCCTGCGCGTCGATGACAGCGGTCGGCTGCTTGTAGGCCTCACCCCGGGTGACGGCGGCGATGTTGAAGGACGAGAACCCGGCGAGCGTGGTGCCCTTCCGGAAGACGACGACCTTGGTGTCGGCGGACGTTCCGTCCTGCTTCGTCCCGACCGTCCAGGCGACGGCCTCGTCCCCGGCGGAGAGCTTCTCCTCGGTGACCTTGGTGACCTGCTGCTTGTCCCCGTCGAGCGTCATGGCGAAGCCCCCGGCGCACTTCTTGCCCGCCTCGCGCAGTGTCGCGAGGGTTCGCTGTGCACCGTCGGCGTCGTAGGACCACAGGGAGGTCTGCGTCTTGGTGATGTCGAGCGAGTCGATCGTCGCCTGCTTGGCCTCCTCCTCCGTCATCTCCCCGAGCTCTTCCGTGGACGGCATGTCCTTCTTGGCCGCATCGCCCTTGTGGACGACCAGCCGCTGGGCGCTCGCCGCGGGCTTGGCCGCGGGCAGCGCCGACAGCACCTGGGCGACGGGCTTGCACTCGGCCTTTTGGACGGAGACGGCGTCGGCCGCGAACACCTCGTCCTTCCCCGGCTTCGTGATCTCATGGCCCTCGACGTCGCCCTTGGTGACCACGAGCTTCTCCAACTCGGCGGCGGTGAGAGCCTTCGCCGCCGGCTTCTCGGACTTGCCGCCGCCCTTCGCCTTCTTGTCCTCACCGCCCTCCTCGCCGCCACCGCAGGCGGTGACCAAAAGCGCGAAAGAGACCGCGGAAGCGGTCAGAACGGTACGACGTATGGCAGCGACTCGCACTGTGCATCTCCCTGTACTCAACGCCCTGCGCCCGGGTGCGGCACAGAGTTCACGCAAGCAAGACCACCGTGACCTGGCCAGGGTTGTACGCGGGGGCCACCAGGGTTGTACGCAGGGGCCCTCTGCATACGGCTTCTGTCACAGACCCCCACGAACCGGATTCCAACCTGTGCTTCCGCGAACCCGGCCAGGCGGTGAGTAGTCGCGGACAGCCAAGCGGCACTCACACTCCGCACACTCCGTGTCGATCACGATCAGCCTCGTCCGCCACCGACCCGGGCTCCTCGCGCCGAAGGGTTCTCCTCTCGCTGACCGGGCAGGTTCACTCCGGGCTGACGCCTGTACTCGAGGAGAGCGGGAGTGTGGTGTTCCGGTGTGGCGGCTGGGTGCGGTGGCAGCACTGTTGTGCTGCATCACTGTTGTCTTCCTGTTCAACTGGGAGCAACAGATCGCTGAACACTTCTCCGAGTGGCTCTGGAAGGAAATCGACAGCAGGATCCCGGGCGAACGTGAGATGTCAGACGATTTCGCTGCTGCCACTTCAGCGCTTCTTGCCGCGGTCCTCGTCGTCGCGGTTGTGGAGATCCGTACTCTGTACGCACGGAGTGCCGAGGCCGAAGCCCAGGTGCGACAGACGCTGATCGAAGACTCACGCAGGAGGGTCTCTCTCGGCAGGGAGCACATTGAACGCCTACGCCGAGCAGGCCCTCCCACGAGTGACGAAGCTTTGCACGCACAGTGGCAAGCGGCGCTCGACGTGGACCTGGACTCGCTTCTGACGCGAGGCCTCTTTTCCCAGTGGCTCAGTAGCCTTCGGCACTGGCGCCTCAAGCTCTGTTCCGCTTTCTGGTTCGTGTTCGCTTTCCTGATCGCCGGCTGCGAGGTGGCAATTGTCGACTGGCTTTCGCTGCCTGGAGATCCGCAACGCGAGAAGCTGGCGAAGCTGATCGAAGCCTGCTGCTACGTCGCTGTTCTCGGTATTGTCGTCACCTCCGTCGTCGCGTTCGCGCACTACCGCGACGTGCGGAGGTTCGTGAACTACTTCGATCGACGCAAGAACGAATTGTCCGCCGTGGAACAAGAGTTGCGTACCGTTCGGGAGGAGAGGGAACAACTCCTCGCCGAGCACTGGCAGACCTACGCGGCAAGAGGAACCGGGGACGGCGCCGGGGACGGCGAATCCCCCTGAGGACCCTCCTCCCGGGGCCGACATGGTGAGCCGTCACCAGGCCACACCTACGCCCGTCCGCCCGACCGGGCCGATCCAGCGCCGTCGGCCCGACCGCCCATGTCACCTGGTTCGGTACGCCCGGAGAAAGGTCCGCACGCCCTCGACGACGAGTGGCCGGACGCGGGCGTCCTCCGCGGCGTTCGCGGAACCGAGCCTGTCCAGGGCGACGCCGAAGGTCAGCGCGATGAACTGGTCGGCCGCGAGCCGGGGGTCGGGAACGTCGAGCAGCCCGGCTGCGGCGAAGGCGGCGAACTGCTCGGCAAGCGCCTCGTCCGGGGTGTCGGCCATGGAGTTGTAGCCGCGGTGCGGCAGGTGGCGGGATTCCGCCCGGACCAGTCGTTGCAGCGTCGCGTACTCCGCCGAGCCGAGCATGTCGGTCGCGATCCGCATCGAGAACGTGACCAGGGCGTCCTCAAGTTCGGCGTCCTCGGTGATGCCGGTGAGGGTGTCGTCGAGGGTGCGCCGGATGGTGGTGATCATCGACTGGCCGACGGCGTCGACGACTGCTTGCAGCAGCGTCTGCTTGTCGCCGAAGTAGTCGTAGACCGTCCGCTTGGACACCTCGGCACGGGCGGCGACCGCGTCGACGCTGGACCGGTCGAAGCCGTCGGCGAGGAACAGTTCCCGGGCCGCCGAGAGGATGGCGGCCCGCTTCCGCGCGGAGCCCTCGCGCAGTGTCTTCGTGGTCGGCATGGGCTCATCGTAGCGGTTCTACACTGCACTGTGTAGTGTAGAACCGCCACGGCGGGGCGTACTCGTACACCCGTTCCGCCCGGCGGAGCCGTGCATGCGCCACTCGGGTGCTGCCTCCCCGGGCTCATCACGCCGGACGGCCGTGGACCCGTCCGCACTACACCTCGTACACCGCGCCCCGCGTGAAGGCCGCTGGGCCCACTGCGTCGCCGTGTCCGCTGCGTCGCTGGCCGCCGTACGTGCCGTGTCTGCCGTGTCCGCGCGGGGGCCGGCAAGGCGGCAGCGCTGCGCGTACGACCGACCTCTGCTCGCCCGGCACTGACGGAAAGGACATCCATGACCACGACCCTGGCTCCCCCGGTCCACATGAGGAAGGCTGCTGTCTGGGCTCTCGGCATGCTGGCGATCTCCACCGGAGCCCTGGAGTCGGTGGTGGCGCCGACGCTTCCGCTCCTGCAACGCGAACTGGACATAAGTCCGTCCGCAGGGGCGCTCCTCAACATCGTGCTCGCCATCACCGGCGCGCTCGTCACACCGCTCGCCGGCAAGCTCGGCGACCGCTACGGCGGAAAACGAGTCCTGATCAGGCTGATGGCGGTGGTCTCGGCCGGTGGCCTGGTGTCGGCGCTGGCGCCCAACCTGCCCGTGCTGCTGCTCGGCCAGGTATTACAGGGCGCGATGATCGGCGCCCTGCCCCTGTCGTTCATCGTGGTGCGCAAACACCTTCCCGCGGGAGAGTCGAAGGTGGCCATCGGGCTGGTCAGCGGGATGTTCGTGGGGGGCTCGATGGTGGGCCTGCTGTCGGCCGGGCCCGTGGCGGAAGCGCTCTCCCGACACTGGATGTTCGCACTGCCGACGTTCGCCATCATCGGGTTCACCCTGCTGGTGAACAGGCTGATGCCGGCTGACCCGCCGGGCCGGTCGGACGACGCCCGGATCGACTGGCCGGGCATGCTCCTCCTGAGCGGGGTACTGGTCACGCTCATGCTCGTGTTCGCGATGGCGCCCGAGGCCGGCTCGCACCCGCTCGTGCTCGGCGCCCTCATCGTGGTGCTGGCCGCCTTCGTGACCGGATGGGTGGCCGTCGAGCGTCGTGCGGCCGCGCCGATGATCGATCTGCGCATGTTGGCGCGGCCCGTGATCTGGAAGTCGTGCGTGCTGACGTTCGTGATATGCCTCGGCACCGCGATGGGGGTCTTTCTCGTTCCGCAGCTGCTCGACGTGTCCGGCGACGGCTACGGTTTCGGGGCCGGCGCCACCGAGATCGGCTTCATCCTCCTGCCCGGCGCAGTGGTCGCGACGCTGGCCGGGCCGGCAGGTGGGCTCGGGGAGCGGCGCTTCGGCCCGCGTGCCGTGGTCACTGCCGCGGTCGTCATCATGGCCACCGCTCTGCTCGCCCTGTCAGTCGCACACACCGAGGTCTGGCACATCGTCGTCGGCAAGGCGCTGATCGCGCTGGCCAACGGACTGTGCGTCACCGCCATGGTCACCAGCATCGCCTCTTCCGTCGATGAAGGTGACACCGGCATCGCCACCAGCCTGATCCTGGTGACTCGCGTGTTGGGCTCCGCCGTCGGCGGGATGCTCGGTGGCGTGCTCCTCACCTCCGGAACCCCTTCCGGATCGGACGTCCCGGCCGAATCGGCCTTCGTCACGGGCTTCCTCATCGCCGGCGTCGTCGCGGCGCTGTCCCTGCTGGTCGCCCGGACCATGAGCAAAGGAGCCAAGCAATGACCCGAACCGATCGGTCGAGGGACATCCGTACCACTCGGAGGCGCACCGCCCTGATATCCGGGGCCAGCATCGCGGGACCCGCCCTCGCGTTCTGGCTGAACCGTCACGGGTTCGCGGTCACGGTGGTCGAGAAGGCGAGCACCCTGCGCCGCGGTGGTTACCCCATCGATGTGCGCGGCACCGCACTCGAGGTCGTACGGAGGATGGGGATCCTCCCGCGGTTGCGGGAGGCACACGTCGACCTGCGCCGGCTGACCTTCCTCCACGAGGACGGCAGCCAGGTGGCCTCGATCAGCCCGCACACCGTCACCGGCGGCGTCGCGGGACAGGACCTGGAGGTGCGGCGCGGGGATCTGACCGACGCGCTCTACGCGGCGGTCCATGACGACGTGGAGTTCTTGTTCAACGACTCCATCGACAGCCTCGACCAGTCCGGCCACGGGATCGACGTCACCTTCCGCGGGGGCAGCAGGCGTACGTTCGACATGGTGGTCGGTGCCGACGGGGTGCACTCACGTACCCGGGAGCTCCTGTTCGGCCCCGAAGAGCAGTTCCACCGGTACCTCGGCTACTGCTTCGCCGTGTTCACCATGCGCAACACCTTCGGGCTCTCCCACGAGACCGTGATGTGGAACGCCCCGGGCAAAGCCGCGGCACTCTACGCCGTGGGAGACAGCGACGAAGTACACGCCTTCCTCAACTTCGCCCACCCACAACCACCGTTCCACGCGTTCCGGGACCCGCAAGCCCAACGGGACCTGGTCGCCGCGGTCTTCGCCGACGCGGGATGGGAGGTCCCCGGCATCCTCGCCGCCCTGCGCGAAGCGGACGACGTGTTCTTCGACGGCGTCAGCCAGATCCGGATGCCCCGGTGGTCCAGCGGCAAGGTCGCGCTGGTGGGCGACGCCGCGTACGCGCCCTCGTTCCTCACCGGGCAGGGCTCGAGCCTCGCGCTCGTCGGCGCGTACATGCTCGCCGCTTCCCTCGCCGACCGGGACCACGCCGCAGGCTTCGCCGCCTACGAACACGACACCCGGGAATTCGTGACCGTGAACCAGGACCAGGTCGGCAAGGGCGACGCCACACTCTTCCCCACCACCGCACGGGCCCTGCAGCAGCGCAACGACATGCTGCGCAACCTCAGCGCCATGCCCCCCGCCGAGCCACGACCGGCCCATTCAGCCCTCACCCTCCCCACCCCCACCC
>NZ_JAGPXJ010000128.1:0-15525 GCF_018070605.1 Streptomyces sp. B15 | reverse complement strand
TGCACTTGCCGCCCTGGACGTTGCCGAAGGCGTAGTTGATGTGGGTGAGTTTGTCGGCCGAGCCCGAGGTCTCGATGTTCTTGACGTGGTAGTTGCGCTGGTAGACGCCCCAGTTGGTGAAGTACCCAACCGTCTTGTCCGTGGCCGACGATCTCGCGGCCGAGGTCAGTTCCGGCCGGTCGTTGCTGCCGCCAGATGTGTTGACCGCGAGCAAGGCCGCGGCCACGGCTGCCGCGCACAACGCGCTTATGAGAGCGAAGAGGCCGCGGCGGCGTTTGCCTCCGGCGGGGCCGAGATCCTGTCTTCTGTCCGATCCGAGCATGGTCACCTCGCGGGTAGGGTGCGGGGAGGGGTGCCTGTCGTCCGTCATGGGGACCCTGGAGGGCGTGATCAGTCCGTCGATCGTTCGGACCGATAGCAACTGTCGGCACCGCCCCCAGCAACGGCCGCGCTCACCGTTCGGTTCAGTCCGCCGCTCGGAGTGGTCCGTACGGCGGTGACGGGCGGCCCCCGATCAGCCGCGGCTCAGGCACAACTCGACTCGGCCGCAGTCGCTACCGCTGCTCTCCGACTCTGCCAAGCTGTTGACCACCGGCCGTGGAGCCCCTGACGGATGTCCAGGTGGTCGAGTTCGATATCGCGCCGACCACCGACGACGCTCCCGGGAGCACCGGTCTGACACCGAACCGGGTGGGCAGTCGGCTCGCCGCCCTACATCACTGGTCGGCGCCAGCGGTGAGGCCCGCCCGAACGGCATGGCAAGCCCGCCCGGCAGCCCCGGTCAAGGGACGACCGCATTCGGTCACTGACCACTGTCGTGCTGGCTGTGGAGGCGTCAGCCTCGGTGCGGATCTGTCAGCGCAGGTCGAGCCGCATCAGGACCCGGGGATGACCGGCCAGCACCGACGTGGTGTCGGCGGCGTGGGCGAACCCGGCACGTTCGAAGTTCTTCCGGATCCCGGCGTACGCCATCGTCACGTCGACCTTGGCGTCACCACTGTCCAGTGGGTACGCCTCGATCGCCGGTGCGCCGTGGGCGCGGGCGAACTCGACCGCACCGGCGATAAGGGCGTGCGAGACCCCCTTCTTGCGATGACCGGGGCGTACGCGGATGCACCACAGCGACCAGACCGGCAGGTCGTCGACGTGCGGAATCTTACGGCTGCGCGCGAAGGAGGTGTCCGAGCGCGGTGCCACGGCGGCCCATCCGATCGGCTCGTCACCGTTGTAGGCGAGCACCCCCGGAGGGGGTGCCGTCCGACACAGCTCGGCGACGTACTCACCACGGGCCGGCCCACGGAGCTCGTTGTTGAGTTTGGACGGGATCCGGTAGCTCAGGCACCAGCAGACGTTGGCCCCAGGTGACTTCGGACCTACCAGGGTGCGGACGTCCTCGAAGACTGAAGCCGGGCGAACTGCGATGGTCATGCGCACCACGATGTCACGGCGGAAGGGCCGGCGTTGGCCCGGACCGGCTCAGCGGTCGAGTGACTTCGGGGGTGACAGCGGGCATCTGTTGCCGGAGTTCGCCCTGTCTCCCATGACGCCGAGCTCTACCGTGACCGCAACCCGGTGGAACGCCGTATCAACACAAGGCATGGCGGGGGCTCGCCACCGCCGTCACGGAACGCGTAAAAAAGAGCTACCCCGCCGCCCTCCACTTGCGCGGAGCGGTCATCTGGCTCCGCAGCTTCCGCCCCACCGCCTGCTCATCACGACGGGAGACAGGTCCTGGGCAGGTAGAACGTAGCTGCGTTCGGCGGTGATCGTTAGGCTGTGGATGTGGCGGATGCAGAGGATGCGACGGAGACTGTCTGCCGGGTCTGTGGTTTCGAGGGTGAGGTGTTCTGGGAGGGTGGCTGGCCGAATGAGGCTGCTATCTGTCCCTGCTGTGGCAATGAGCCCGATGTTGGGGACGCCAGCGTCACGGGCCTGCGCAACTACCGCGGATACTGGGTGGGACGCGGCGCCCCGTGGAACAGCTCGATGGAGGAGCGCAAGCACAGGCGCCAGGGTTGGGACCTGCTGGAACAGATGGAGAACATCCCGCCGCAATGGCGTTGATCGAGGTGATCGGCAGATGCGTCACGGCGTGAGCCAGCGGTAGCAGATCGAGGCCATCCAGTCGGCTCACCGTACGCTCGACGGTCCACCGTTGCCGTCCCAGCCGTCGTCGGCCGCCGCCGTGCAGCCGCGTCGGTGCCTCCGGCTCGACGCGCTGGAACACCTCCCACAGCCTGTCAAGGACCGGACCACAGTCACCGCCAGGATCCGTCGCCCGGCGCCGGCAGCCCGCACCGCTGCCTCGCTGCCTCGCTGCCGGCAACTCGACTACGCATTCACATCGACCCGAAAGGTCCAGAAGCGCTTACTCACGGCATGCAGGACGTATCGCACTGCCATCCCGAGAAGCCGCCGTCCTCGGGGTGTTCGAGCGCGTCGTCGAAGGCGACGAGTCCGACGACGACCACCGCGATGATCACCGTGGTGAGCGCCACCGCTGCCCAGAGGAGGACGGTCTTCAGCGAGCGGCGGCCCGAACGTGCGCCGACAGCCGCCCCGGGTTGCGCCTGACCGGCGGTCGTCCCTGGCGGCGTCTCAGCCGCGACGCTTCCCGGCCGCACCTCAACCGGTTCTCTCCGCTCGCCCCCGCAGGGTCTGTCCGAGCGACTCCGACCACCGCCCGCGGCCGAATGGCGGCCCCTCACCACCTGGGGTTCGCCGTCCGAGTCAGGGGGCCGGTACGGGACCGCCGGGCCGGAACCGCTCCACCCCGACGATGTGCCGCACCTTGACCGGGCGCACGATGACCGCGACCCGCTCCTCTCCCGGCATGAGCCACTCGAACCGTTCGCTGCCCAGGTACTTCCGGGCCAGCCGGTCCATCCGCTCGTGGGCCTCCTCGCCCTCGATGAAGCGGGTCACCTCGCCGCTGATCTGCACCCGGTCGAAGGGGTCGGCGGCGTCCGCATGCGAGAGGTAGACGCGAGGGTCCCGGCGCAGGTTCTCCTCCTTCACCCGCCCCACCGAGGTGTTGAACGTCAGCTCGCTCTCGCCCTCCAGATCCACCCACATCGGGCTGACCTGCGGTGCTCCGTCGGCGAACACCGTTCCCACATACCAGATGTGGGGGGCGCGCAGTCGGGCGCGGACGGCTTCGGTGAAGGTCGTACTCATGCCCGGAGGCTACCAACCACCATGATCGACGGGGCGGCTCGGGGCGCCGCGGCTTTGCGCGGCACCGGGCGCGCACCGCGGTCACGCCGTCGCGCTCTCCCGGTCCGGGTAGCTGCATGCCGACTTGGGCAGGAGGACGATCACGTCGTAGGCACCGAGGTGTCGGCCACCGCCCCGCGACCGGCCGCAAGCCCCTCACCATCTCTCAAGCCCGACGGGACCCTGGACGCCCTCGCCCCGGCCGCGCTGAACCGCCTGCGCGACATCAAGCGCCCCCCACCGCACCTTCCCCGGCAACCTCCCCGCCCCCGGCTGACGGAGCCTCAGGTGGCCTCGGGCCGCTTCAGGTGGTCTCCGGCCGCTTTCGTCGGCCGCGGTCGACGGCGCGGTGACCGGCCGCGGCATGGCCGGCGCCGCGTCCCTCCGCGCGGGCCACGATCAGTTTGTCGGCCACCCGGACCGCGAACTCGGTGCCGTCGTCGACCGAGTCCCAGCCGAGAGCTGCGGGGACCGCGCCATCTTCGTCGAACACGACGCGTGTCCGCGGCAGTTCCCCGGCCGCGAACACCCGGCGCAGGCAGCCGACGAGATCGAGAAGTCGGAGTCGGGCCAGTCGGCCGGCCTCGGCCGGGTCGCCGGTCACTACGACGATGGTCACCTCGTCGCCGGGCCGGGCCGCGCGCACCGCCTCCTCGGCCGCGGACAGCCGGGCCACGCCCAGCGTGACGATCACGCCGTCGTCGCCGAGAACGATCGGGCGGCCGGTGATCTCGTCGCGCAAGCCGCCGGGTGCCGCCCACTGGTCCTCCGCCGGCCGCGCTGGAGCGACGAAGGGCAGGTGGGGCGGCTCCGCGTCATCCGTGAGGGTGATGTCGGCCAGGTGCTCGGCGGCGCCGGCCAGATCGAAGGGGTCGCCGACCCCGGGGGCGTTTTCCGCGAGGCCGGCCGCGCCGTGCAGCAGGGTCAGTGCCAGCGCGGCACGGCGCACCATCCGGGCGTCGGCTCCGGGGAGCGATTCCAGGGCCAGGGCGAGCAAGAGGGCTTCGAATCGCACGAGTTCGGCCAGCGCGGCCCTGGTCGGCGCGGTGTCGAGCACGCCGGACAGCGAGCGCAGCTGGAGGTGCCCGCTCCCGGGGGTGTCGCCGGCGAGTGGCAGGCGTTCGAGCCAGACCCGGGCGAACGCGCCGAGCGCCTGCCCGGCGGAGTCGGGGGATGCCACCGGCGGCTCGGCGGTGGCCCTGGCCCGCTCGGCGCTCTCGGTGAGCACCGCGAGGTAGAGCGCGCGCTTGCCGGTGAAGTTGGAGTAGACCGCGCCCCTGGTCAGTTCGGCCCGCTCGGCGATGCGGTCGATCTTGGCGTCCGCGTAGCCGTGCTCGGCGAACTCCTCGCGCGCCGCGATCAGCACCGCGACCCTTGTCCGCTCCTGCTGCTGGGCCCGGGTCAGCCTCGCCATCGTGTCCCCTTCCGCTCCCGTGGCATGATACAACGAGCATCCAGATGGCAACGTCATCGGAAAACAGTGAGCATTGGAGATCGGGTGTGGGTGACGAGGGGTTCGAAATCGACGATCTGGTCAGGAGATTCGGCCGCACGACGGCGGTCGACGGGGTGAGCCTCGTAGCTCACCGCGGCCATGTGCTGGGACTGCTGGGGCCCAACGGCGCCGGTAAGACGACCGTCGTCCGCCTCCTGGCGACCCTGCTGCGCCCGGACGCCGGCCGGGTGCGGGTGGCCGGTCTCGACGCGGTGCGGGATCCCGCCGGGGTCCGTCGGCGCATCGCGCTCTCGGGGCAGCACACGAGTGTCGATGAGGAGCTGACCGGGCGGTCCAACCTGGTCATGATCGGCCGGCTCCTCGACCTCGGCCGGCAGGACGCCCGCCGGCGGGCCGGCGAACTGCTGTCCCGCTTCGGCCTCGAGGAGGCGGCTGATCGCCCCGTCGCCACCTACTCTGGCGGGATGCGACGCCGCCTCGACCTCGCCGCCGGTCTGGTCGGGCGGCCCGAGGTGCTGCTCCTCGACGAGCCCTCGGCCGGGTTGGACCCCGCGAAGCGCGACCAACTGTGGCGAACGATCCGCGAGCTCGCCGAGGACGGCGTCACGGTCCTGCTCACCACGCAGTACCTGGAGGAGGCCGACGCCCTCGCCGACGAGATCACCGTCATCGACCACGGGCGGGTGATCGCCTCCGGCATACCCGCCGACCTCAAGCGCCAGGTCGGCGGGCACACCGTCGTCCTGAGGCCGGCCGACGTCGACGATCTCGATGCCGCGGCGGCCGTCGTCGCCCGGGTCACCGGGCGGGAGCCCGGCCGGTCGCACCGCCACGAACTCGTCGCGCCGGTCGCCGACGACGCGGAGTTCTTCCACATCGCGGCGCGACTTCGGGAGCTCGACATCGGCGTCGGTGAGTTCGCGTTCCGGCTGCCCAGCCTCGACGAGGTCTTCCTTCACCTGACCGGGGCCACCGCCACCGACCACGCCGCCGAGGAGGCAGCATGACCACGCCCGTCGCCGGGACCGCCGGGCCGCACCCCCTCGCCACCCTCCGGCACAGCATGGTCCTCGCCCGGCGCAGCCTCGCCAAAACCACCCGCAACCCGGGCCCGGTCGTGAACGGCGTCATCACCCCCGCGCTCTTCATGGTCCTCTTCCTCTATCTCTTCGGCCGCCCGGTCGCCGGCTCCACCGCCGAGTACGCGCAGTACCTGTTTCCCGGGATCCTCGTCATGGGCGCAGGTCTCGCCGGCATGGTCTCCACCGGAACGGCCATCAACCTGGACCTGAGGAACGGCGTCACCGACCGGTTCCGCAGCCTCCCGATCAGCCGCACCGCACCGCTGCTCGGCTCCGTGCTGGCCGACGTACTCCGCTATCTGATCGCCGTGGTGATCCTGTTCGCCATCGGGACACTGCTGGGCTTCCGCGTCCAGGGCGGCGCCCCCGCCGCCCTGGGCGCGGCAGGTCTCGCGATCCTGTTCGGGTTCTGCCTCAGCTGGCTCACGGTCCTCATCGGCGTCCTGGTCAGGAGCGCGGAGGCCGTCACGGCGTTCAGCTTCATCGCCTTTCTGCCGCTCCAACTGGGCAGCAGCCTGGCCGGCCCGACCGACACCCTGCCCGGCTGGCTGCGGGCCTGGGCCGACATCAATCCCGTCACCCACGTCATGGACGCCTGCCGCGCCCTGCTGAACGGGACCCCGGAGGCGGGCAGCGTCGGCCGCACACTGCTCTGGTCGGCCGTCCTGTTCGCCACCTGCTGCCCGCTCGCCGTCCGCGCCTACGGGCGCCAGGAGTGAACCTCCCACCGGAGGAAGGAACCAACATGGACACGCCGGAGACCAAGGCGCCGGACGCGGCCCTGCACGCCCTGCGCTGTGTCGGCGCCGCCGGCACGGCCCGGCTCCACGAGGTCACGGGCCTCGACGAATCCGACCTGACATCCGAGCTCATCGACCTGGGGGCCGCCGGCCTCGTCACCCGGTTCCCCGGCGACCCGCCCTGCTGGCTGCTCACCGACGCCGGCCGCGCCGCGGACTCCGAGCAGATCGCCCATGAGCTCGACTCGGCCGGTGCCCGCGGTGCCGTCGAGGTGGCGTTCGGCCGGTTCCTCGCCCTCAACCCGGAACTGCTCGACCTCTGTGGAGCCTGGCAACTCCGCGACGTCGACGGCGTCGTGAGCGCCAACGACCACCGCGACCCCGCCTACGACGCCCGGATCCTCGACCGGTTCGCCGACCTCGACCGGCGCTTCGCCCCCGTGTGCGCCGAACTCTCCGCCGCCCTGCCCCGCTTCGGCCGCTACCGGATCCGGCTCGCCGGCGCCCTCGACCGCGCCGCGGCCGGCGAGCTGGAGTACGTGACCGACGACCTCGCCTCTTACCACACCGTGTGGGCTGAACTGCACGAAGACCTGCTCGCCACCTTGGGAAAGCAGCGATGAGATGGATCCGCGCGCTCTCCGCCGAGCTCGACGAGGGAGCGGACACACTGGGCGGCAAGGCGCTCGGCCTCGCCCTCCTGCACCGCCTCGGGCTTCGGGTGCCGGCCGGTTTCGTCGTCACCACGGAGGCCTGCTGCGCCTTTCTGCGGGACGGCCGCCTGCCCGACGGGCTCCGCGACGAACTCGAGACCGCCGTCGCCGGCCTCGAACGCGCCACCGGCCGCTCCTTCGGCGGGCCGCACCAGCCGCTCGCGGTGTCCGTCCGCTCCGGGGCCGGGGTGTCCATGCCCGGCATGATGAGCACGATCCTCAACCTCGGCCTCACCACCGGGGCCGCCGCCGGCCTGGCCGCCGAGACAGGTGACCGGGCGTTCGCCGAGGACTCGCGGCAGCGTCTCCTGTCGAGCCTCGCCGCCGCGACCACCCACGACGCGCCGGTCCCGGAC
This sequence comes from Streptomyces sp. B15, assembly GCF_018070605.1. Taxonomy (NCBI): domain Bacteria; kingdom Bacillati; phylum Actinomycetota; class Actinomycetes; order Kitasatosporales; family Streptomycetaceae; genus Streptomyces; species Streptomyces sp. B15. Next base: position 7,962 of record NZ_JAGPXJ010000128.1, on the reverse strand, counting down.
GACGCCGACCGCCAGCTGGAGCTGGCGATCGAGGCAGTGTTCTCGTCCTGGGACGCGCCGCGTGCCCGCACCTATCGCGCCGTGCACGACATCCCGCACGACCTCGGCACGGCAGCGATCGTCCAGTCGATGGTGTTCGGGAACCGAGACGCCCACAGTGGCACCGGGGTCGCGTTCAGCCGCGACCCCGACACCGGTGCGAACATCCCGTACGGCGAGGTCCTGTTCGGGCACCAGGGGGAGGATGTCGTCTCCGGCGCTTCGGCGACCAGTCCGCTGCACGCGCTCGCCGACCGGGAGCCGGCGGTGTGGACGGAGCTGCGCGGCGCCCTGCGCCGGATCGAGGGGCATTACCGGGACGCCTGCTATGTCGAGTTCACCTACCAGTCCGGCGAACTGTGGCTCCTCCAGGTCAGGCCCGGCCGGTTCGTCGGCGCCGCCGCCGTGCGCCTCGCCACCGAACTCGTCGACCAGCGGGTCATCAGCCGCCATGAGGCGCTGTGCAGGGTCTCGACCGAGCACCTCAGGCACGTCCGCACACCGCGCATCGCCTCCTCCGCGGAGACCCGCGTCCTCGCCCGGGGAGTCGGCGCCTGCCCGGGCGTCGCGACCGGCCGGGTGTCGACCACCCCGGAGCGGGCGGTGCGCATGGCCAAGGACGCCCCGGTCGTCCTGGTGCGCCCGGAGACCTCCCCGCACGACATGCACGGCCTCGCCACCGCCGTCGGGATCGTCACCGCGCGCGGCGGACCGGCCAGCCACGCCGCAGTCGTCGCCCGCGCCATGGGTAAGCCCGCGGTCGTGGGCGCCGCCGGTCTCGCCTTCCACCCCGGAACGGGCACCGTGACGGCCGGCGGTGTCTCCCTCGACGAGGGCACCCTCGTCACCGTCGACGGGTCCAGCGGTGAGGTCGCCCTCGGCCGCCCCCGCATCGTCACCGACCCGGCCGGCGACCATCTGAACCGACTGCTCGCCTGGGCCGACGACGTCTCGGGCGACCACTCGGAGCGCAGCGAGTCCCAGCGCCTCGCCGCAGCCCACGCCGCGCCGGCGTCCCGCGGCGACATCTGACGCGTCCCAGAGCTCCGGAAGGAGATCGGCGATGCCGACTCGACACCGCTACCCGCTGCGCCACGGCACCGCCGACGCGCGGGGCGAAATGACCGATGTCGGGGGCGGCAGCCCGCCGCCCTCACCGCCGGGTTCGCCCGCCCCGCGGCGACCGAGACCCATGGGGTCCTGGTCACCTACGCCTACCCGGTGGCTGTCGGAGTACGGGTCCAGTCATCCGGCGCTGTCGCGTGGGCGGCCGGACCCGACTCCCGACTTGGTGGAGGAGAACAGTTCCTCCCCGGCTACCGCGTCTGCGCTAAGCAGAGGAGAAGGTCCGCACTCCGCACGGATCAGCTGTACTGGGCTCCGATATTTGTGATGCCCTGCGGGAATGTGCACGAGGCGATCGACCACCCGGATGTTCGCCATACGCCGTAGTGCGTGGTCCCGTCCGAGCATTTGATCTGGACCCGATAGCTGTTGACTCCGGAGCACTTCGTCGAGCCGGTCACGTTGTTGCTGGAGATCTGGAACTCACATGAGGCCTGTATGGCTTGTCTCTGTTCAGATGCCGCTGTGGCGGTGCCACTTGTGGCGAACACCGCCCCCGTCGCCAGCGCGCAGAACGTCAGGGCCTTGGTCAACTTCATAGTCACTCCTCGGTTCGCTGTCCCCCCGTGAGACCGTCAAGGCTGCCCTTGTGCTGCGTGGCGGACAGTTCGACAAGCCACAACGAGAATTCCGAAGAGGGCCGGCTACACCTGATGCATGTATGGCTGCCCCCGTTGAAGAGCATGACAGCTTGTGCGGTTAACTGTCCGATTCTTTTCGGACAAGAGTGCTTGATGTTGAATTCTGATCTCTGCGTGGGGCGTTGCGGCGGTTTTCGAGGTATATGTGACGCTCAGCGCGCATGAGCCGCGGGACCGGAGTCGACGGCGCACTACCGCTCGTCCGGCGCCGGACCTTCGTCGGATTCGTCCGGCGCATGGCCTGCGACGACTCGCCACCACTGCCGCTTGTTCTCGACCCGTACGACGATTCCGAGGGCCGCCAGCTCATGCCGCAACTCCCGCAGGTCGTCGCCCTCACCGCCCTTGCGCAGCAGCTGGGCACGGGCCCGGAGCAGGGCATCCGCACCCGGGGGCAGGCCGGTGGTGCCGGGTACCCAGCGGCGGAAGTCGCTGTGGAAGGGGTCCGTATCCAGCCAGGCGTATCCGTGCCGGGTGAAGGCTGCGGACACCCGGTCGGCATCGAGGTCGCACTTCTCCCGGGCCAGTTCGGTGCCGTCGGTGCTCAGTACGACGAGGTCCTTCCCGTCCAGGAAGGCCGCCCGGACCCGGTCCCGCCCCAACTCCCACGTCGTGTCCTTGACGCTCAGCTCCACCCGGGCCCCTGACACCCGCAGGGCGAGCGACTCGTGCAGACCGATCAGCCCGACGACCAGCCCCGCGACCGTCCCGACTGCCACGGCACACAGGCTCTGCCAGGGTTCGGGGGTCCCTACGAGCATCCGCAGCGGCCCTTCGAAAGGCACCCAGGGCCATTCCACGACCCACCCGGCGGCCGACTTCGCCAGGAACCCGACGAGCATGCCCGCCGCGGCGAATCCGGGCACCAGCCAGCGCGGTTGGGTGACCGCGGTCTCCTTCTCCTGTACTTCCATGCTTCCGAGCCTCCCAACCGGCCGGCACCGCGTCGTCAGCCAAAGGTCTATGGCTCCTCGACGGAAGTAGCCGAATCCGGGCCGCAAGTCGGCGGGACAAGGAATGGTGCAGCAGCACGTATCACCCGTCACTCCCGAACCGAAAATTTTTCGGCTGCATCTCGCCATTGTTTCGGCGGCGCGTCATGCACCAGGATCTGTCCCACCATCGCGAACCCGGGCCCATGCGGCCCGGTGTGGGCGAATTGGCAGGTGCATGCTCGGCGGCTGCACCGCGTATGAACTGTGATCCATGGTCGGTGACGGTCCGTGGTCCGTGGGGCCCCTGGTGGACGGTGTCACCACCGCCTGCCGGGGCCCCGGTGCGGCGCCGCACGGATACCACCCGGCCGGCAGTGCGGCCGTCGAGCTGCCAAGAAGCGGGGCATCGGGAAGGTCATGGCAGGGACTGGTGCTCCACTCGGAACTCCGGGTGCAGCCGCCGCCTGTGGTCCACGGTGCGCGCCTCACCGGTGAGCCGAAGCCGGGCCGTCAGTCGCGGGTCGGTGCTGGAGGCGCTGAGCCGCAGGTGCAGTTCGCCGGGTTCGACGACGCGACGCCCGTCGCGACCCGTGAACGACGCGAGGTCGGCCGGTACGGTCACCCGCACCCGCGCCGCCGCACCGGGCGCCAGCTCGAGGCGTACGTACCCGATGAGGCGCTGCTCGGGCTGGACGACCGAGGCGACGGGATCGTGCAGGTAGAGCTGGACGATCTCGGTGCCGGTGCGTGTGCCGGTGTTGCGTACGGTGCAGGCCAGCGCGAACTCACCGTCCGTATTGGCCTCTTCCGCTGCCACGTCGAGCTCTGACCAGGTGAAGGTGGTGTAGGTCAGTCCGTGCCCGAAGCCGAAGGCCGGCGCCGGGTCGACGCTGGAGACGTCACTGGTGTGGCCGAGTCGGGCTGCGAGATAGGTGGCGGGCTGCGCGTCGGGGAGTTTCGGCACGCTGATGGGCAGTCGTCCCGAGGGGGCGACCCGTCCGCTGAGGACGGAGGCGAGCGCCCACGTTCCCTCCTCGCCGGGGAAGAAGGTCTGGACGACGGCGGCGGCGCGTGTCGCCGCGCCGCCCAGGGCGTAGGGGCGGCCGGCCAGGAGTGTGACGACGACCGGTGTGCCGGTGTCCAGGAGTGTGTCGAGCAGTTCTTGCTGGGCCCCGGGCAGGGCCAGGGAACCGGCGTCGCAGCCCTCGCCGCTGGTGCCCCGGCCGAAGAGTCCCGCCCGGTCCCCCAGCGCGACGATCACCAGGTCGGCTCCGCGAGCCAGTTCCGCGGCGGCGGCGAAGCCGTCCGTGTCGCAGCCGTCGACACTCGTGCCGGGCGCGCTGACGATCTCGCTGCCGGTGAACTCGGCCGCCAGGGCCTCGCGCACGGTCGGCAGCTCGATGCCGAGCGGTTTGTGCGGGTGCTGGGTGCCGACGTGGACGGGGAAGGAGTAGCAGCCGAGCACCGCTGTCGGCACGTCGGCGTTGGGTCCGATGAGCGCGATGCGGGCCGGCGCGGCATCCGCCGTGAGGGGCAGTGTGCCGTCGTTGTGGAGCAGGACGACGGCACGCTCCGCGACGCGGCGCGCCAGCGCGCGGTTGGCGCGGGTGTCGAGGTCCACGGTGCCGCGCGGGTCCGCAGCATCCGTGCTCGCGTCCGCCCTGTCCGCATCCGCCTCCGCTTCCGCGGCCCTCCCGGCGAGCGCGGGTGGCACCGGGTCCCAGTCCGCGTCGAGGAGGCCCAACTGGGCTTTCTGGGTCAGGACCCGGCGCGCGGCTCTGTCCACGAGGGTTTCGGGCACGATGCCGTCTCGGACGGCGCGATGCAGCGGCTCGCCGAAGGCCTTCACGGTGGGGAGTTCCACGTCGACCCCGGCCGTGAGTGCCCGCGCTGCGGCTTCGTCGAGGCTGCCCGCGACGCCGTGCAGCGTCTTGAGGAACGCGATCCCGAAGTAGTCGGCGACGACGGTCCCGTCGAACCCCCAGGTCTCGCGGAGCAGCCCGGTCAACAGACGTTCGTCGGCCGCCGAGGGGATGCCGTCGGTGTCGGTGTAGGCGTGCATCACCGACCGTACGCCGCTCTCGCGTACGGCCATCTCGAACGGCGGCAGGATGACGTCGGCGCGCTCGCGGGGCCCCATGGCGACGGGCGCGAGGTTACGCCCCGCGCGGGACGCGGAGTAACCGGCGAAGTGCTTGAGGGTGGCGATGATCCCCGCGGACTCCAGTCCGCGTACGTAGGACGTGCCGATGGTGCCGACGAGGTAGGGATCCTCGCCGATGGTCTCCTCGACGCGGCCCCAGCGGGCGTCGCGCACAACGTCGAGGACCGGGGCGAGGCCCTGGTGGACGCCGACCGCACGCAGGTCGCGGCCGATCGCCGCTGCCATGTCCTGGATCAGCGCGGGGTCGAAGGTGGCGCCCCAGGAGAGCGGTATGGGGTAGGCGGTCGCGCCCCAGGTGGCGAAGCCGGCGAGACATTCCTCGTGGGCCAGCGCCGGGATGCCGAGCCGGTTCGCGCCGGCGATCCTGCGCTGGGCCCGCAGCAGCGCGAGGGCGCCCAGCGCGGCGTCGACGGGGGCTGTCCCGAAGGGCCGGGTCAGCTGTCCCAGTCCGTACGGCAGCAGGTCGCCGAGCTGGACGGGGTCTTCCATGTCGTGCTGGTGCGGGGCGACCTCGGCTCCTTCGTCGCTGGTGCCGACCCACACCCCGACGAGTTGGGCGGTCTTCTCCTCCAGGGTCATCTCGGCGAGCAGGGCGTCGGCCCGCTCCTGCGGAGTGCGGCCCTTGTCCCTCCACAGCGGGACCTGGGACTCCTCGGGGCGTGCTGTCTCTACGGTCACGTGGCCGGTCACTTTCCTCCGACGCCCATCAGCCCCTGGACCAGGGCGCGGCGGGCGAACAGATAGACGAGCAGGATGGGAAGCATGGACAGGACGACCGCGGCGAACAGGCCCGGGGTGTCTACTCCGTGTTCGGTCTGGAAGTCGTAGAGCCCCATCGTGATCACCTTCGTCTCAGCCGACTGGGTGAGCACCAGGGGAAAGAGAAACCCGTTCCACGCCTGGAGCGCGGAGAAGACGACGATCGTCGACAGGCCGCCGCGGGACAGCGGCAGCACCAGACGGAAGAAGATCCGCCGGGACGAGGCACCGTCCACGGTCATCGCCTCGTACAGATCGGGGGTGATGTCGCGCATCACTCCGGTGAGGACCAGCGCGCACACCGGCATGGCGAAGGCGGCCGTCGGCAGGATGACGCCGACGAGGTTGTCGTAGAGCCCCGCCTGGCTGATGACGTAGAACATGGGCACGATCACGGCCTGCGACGGGATGGCGAGGCCGAGCAGGAAGAGCCGGAAGACGGTGTTCGTCAGCCGGCTGCGGCTGCGGACGATGGCGTAGGAGAGCGGGGGCACCAGGAGCAGGACGATGCCCACTACGCACACGGTGACGATCAGCGTGTTGAGGAAGTACTGGCCGAAGCCGCTCTCGGTGTTGTCGAGGTTCTTGAGGTAATTGTCGAGCGTGAAGCTGTCCGGCAGCGCCAGTGGACCGTTTTCGGCATAGTCGGAGCGGGACTGGAGCGTGGCGGTCAGCATCACGTACAGCGGCAGCCCGACCAGGAAGAGCCAGACCAGTGACCCGAAGCCGGCGAGGTAGTTGGGACGGCGCTTGATCACAGGCCCTCCATCGTGCTGCGCATCTTGCCGTAGCCCGACAGCCGCACCATGATCAGCGAGATGATCGTGGCGACGAGGACCAGCAGCACGCCGATCGCCGAGGCGGTCCCGTAGTCGTAGCTTTTGAAGGCCTCTTGGTACATGTAGAAGGCGCTGATGGTGGTGTCGGTGCCCGGGCCGCCCTGGGTGAGGATGAGGACGGTCTCGAACGTCGTCAGGCCGCCCACCACCATCAGGATCATCGAGGTGATGATGCTGTTGCGCAGTTGGGGCAGCGTGATGTGGAAGAACTGCCGCACGGTGCCCGCGCCGTCGATCCGCGCCGCCTGGTAGAGCACCTGCGGCACGGCGCGCGCCGCGCCCTGGTAGATGAGCGTGTGCAGCGGGGTGAACTGCCAGGCGCTGACGAAGACGAGAACGCCGATGGCGCTGCTTTGCACGCCGAACAGGTTGCCGTCGCCGAACAGCCAGGACGCCTGCGCCGGCACCCCGAAGTTGGGGTCGAGTACGGCGCGCCACAGTACGGAGACGGCGGTGGCCGACAGCAGCAGCGGCACGAAGTAGATCGCCGACAGGATGGCCCTGTTGCGCTGGTGGCCCGCGGCCCAGACGCCGAGCAGGATGCTGAGCGGGGTCTGGATGGCGACCCCGAGCACCGTGAGCAGAACGCTGAGCCAGAGGCTTTTGAGCATGACGGGGTCGTCGAACAGCTTCTTCCAGTTGCCGAGTCCGACGAACTCCGGTCCGCTCAGCCCGTCCCAGCTGCTGAGGGAGAGCGCAGCGACCAGGACGAGCGGGACGAGCGCGAACAGGGCGAAGAAGACGGCGGCGGGTGCCGCCCAGGCGGAACCCGGGCGGCTGGTACCGGTGCCGGTGCCGGAGCGGCCTGGTGGCCGTCCGCCCGATGCTGCCTGACGGCGCTGCGTGGCTGGTGGGGTGAGGCTGGTGGTCGTCATGACGTGATCCAAGTCAGGGGGCCGGCGCACGGTCAGGAGGTGGGCAGGGCCTGCATCGCCTTGATGAAGCCGTCCTCGTCGAGCCCTCCGTTGAGGAACCGCTGTACGGCCTGGTGCATGGATGTCGTCGCCTTCTGCGGGTACGCCTGGTCCCAGGAGAGCTGGAAGTCCGGGGCCTTCTTGACCAGGTCGTACTGGAAGTGCGCGAAGTCCGGGCTGGCGGCGGTGTCCAGGAACTTCTCGGTGTTCGTCGTGGTGGGCAGATTGCCGACACCCAGCTGTGCCTTGACGAACTTGTCCGAGTACTGGAGCTTCAGGAACTCCGCGACGGCCTCGGGGTGCTTCGTCTTCTTCAGGACGGAGTAGAAGTTGTTGGTGTTCCCGACGAGGTTCCCAGGGTCGCCCTTGCCGCCTTCGACGGTGGGGAAGGCGCTGTAGCCGAGGTCCTTCTCGGCGAATTCCGGATGGGAGTCCTGCTGGGTGGCGTACTCCCAGGAACCCATCAGCTCGAAGGCCGCCTTGCCGTTGGCCAGGAGAGTGGGCGAGCCGTGGTCGGTGTACTTCACCGAGTCGTAGTTCGTGGCG